>QHTS01000327.1 GCA_003220905.1 Gemmatimonadota bacterium
TGGCGGGGCGCCGGCCGAAACACGCGCAGCCAGAGTGCCAGTGGGCTTCTGACCAGGACGAACAGCACGCGGTTCAGGGCCACGTGTAGATAGACGAAGGCGGGAGTGAGGCGGCGCCGCTCCCGGAGCCACCGGAAGAACGCGCAGCGCAAGGCCGCGTTCACGGGGTATGCGTAGGCGTGCACCACGGCCTTCTTGCGTCGGGCGAAGCTACCGCGCGGGATCCCGGCGGTCTCCACCAGGCGCCGCGGGACGGGACGGTCGTACGCATCGTGCAGGCGCCAGGGCTCCATGTCCGACGCGCTACCCAGGGCGGCGACGTCCCGGATGCGTCGCGCGCCAACGGCGGGCACGGCGACGTTGATGAAGCCGCTCTTGAGGCGGATCTCCGACAGGCCGAGTGCCGCGCCGTCGCCGCGGAGCGTGCCCTGCCGGTGGTAGGGCTGCTCCCACAAGACATCCCAGACTTCGTCCCCCTGGAACCCGGTGAACAGCACGCCGATCCCCGGTCGTCGTTCCAGCAGCCGGGTCATGGAGTGGAACGCGAGCGCCGGTTGCGGGCAGCCCGCCGCGAGGAAGAAGATCTCGTCCTCGGTGACCTGCGAGCGACGGACGTCGAGCGCGGTGACATCCAGCCCGAGCGCGGCGGCGATCGGGGTGCCGTCGTCCACCACGGATGAAGGGCTGAGCCAACGCGGCAGATAGGAGTTCGAGCGTCGCGCGGTGAAGCAGGTCTCGATACCCAGGTCGCGCACGAGCGTGGCCGCCGCCGCCGAATCGTAGCCCGACGACACCGTCAGGAATGCCGTCATGGGCACTCGTCGGTCCGGGCTCGAGTAGTTGCCTTTCAGGCGGAGCAGCGCCTCCGCGACCGCGGCCCGGTATCGTTCGTAGGATTGGACTGGCGGGGATGCGCGCCGCATCGCGTCGAACGTCACGCCATCGCGGTCCACGACGAGGCACTCGTCGTAGACCTGGAAGAACGACGGGATCTCCGGATGGACGACCACGAACTCCCGGTGATACGCCCCCGCGCCCTTGCGAATGGCCGTTGCCTCGGCGCGGTAGTCGTGGGCGGGATCGAGGCGGGCGCCCGTGAACGCGAGCAAGAGGACGAGGCTGTTGGAGACGACCACGCGACCTCGGTCCTGACAATAGAGCACCCGGTCGACCAGCGCGCTCGACGGCACGAAGAGGAAGCGATCCCCATCGACTCGGATGCCGCTGCCGAAGAAGTGCGGGCTGTCGTGAAACCCACCGGCCGCAAAGTCGCCATCCCACACCCCCTCCACCATCCAACGGTCGCGGCACTCGACCGCCGAGCCGTGGAACACCCGCGCCCGTGCGGCGCCCCGCTCCACGACCGCGAGCCATGCGAGTCGCGGGAGCGCGGCCACCTCGTGGAAGTCCAGGCTCGGCATCCCTCACCTCGCAAGGCTGAAGCGCCCGCTGGATCCGGGCAGCGTGCTCGCACGGCCGTTCGCCTGGCGACGGGTCAACAGATCGCGGAGGCCTTCCATCCATTCGCCGACGGCGGGCCACGGATCGGTGCGGTCCCACACCTCGAGACGCGTTCCCGCAGGCTGCGATCCAAACAGCTCCCGCAACCCCTCCCAGCGCGTCGGATAACGGCCGGGGTAGCCCGGCGGGGGCCCCTCCAGGATGTGGAGGAAGCGCTTCACGTCGCCCCATAGCCAGCGGACCGTGACGCCCTCACGGTAGCCCGAGGTCGGCGCGACGGTCTCGCCGCACAAGATGCGGAGCCACAGGGCGGGGAAATCCACGCCGGCGTCGATCGCCAGCTGGAGCGAGCCCCAGAAGCGGCCGTTCACTTCCATCAAGCAGGGCGGACCGGCTCCGTCGTCCCGGAACTCGACCATCGCCGGCCCATGCCATTCGAGGTCCGCGAGCAGGCGAGCCGCAGGGTCTCGAAGGCGCGCGGAGAGGGCCACCGAGCGGCGCAGGCTGCTTCCGGAGCCGGAGGGGCGGACGTCCCGGAGCCGCTCGTGGGCGAACCACGCCGTGACCTGGCCCCGGTCGCACAGCGCGAACACCCCTTTGCCCTGTCCCGGAACGAAGCCTTGAATGAGCGGCCAGTGCGCGCCCTGGCGGCGCACCTGGACGGCGGCGTCCAGGTCCTCCTGCCGCGCCACATAGGCCGTCCCGAGATCCGGCAGAAATCCCGACCCGTCCCACGCATTACTGAAGCGCGGCTTGACCACGCACGGGAACCCGACCGCCTCGGCGGCCAGGCGGGCCGCCGCGAGCGAGTCGGGGGCGCGGGTGGGCGGAATCGCCACGTCGCAGCGGGAGGCCCGCTCGACGGTGCGGGCCTTGTCGAACGCCGGCAGCAACATGCCGTCGGGGCCGCAGCCGACGGTGATCCCGGCGGCCTCCCACGCCCCACGCTCGGCGTTGCAGAGGACACACGCCCGCTCAGTGAGCGGCAGCACGACGTCGACGCGCTGGCGCTCGGCCCACGCGCGCAGCCGTGCGAAGGCCGCCACGGTCTGGCCTGGCAGGCGAAAGCCGCCACGGCTGTAGCGCGACCACGCGGCCAGCGGCCAGCGTCGTTGGCTGGCGACGAGGACGCGGTACCCCGCGCGGCCGAGCGACCGCACGCACGCCAGCGCCTGGTTCGTCTGGCCATCCAGCACGAGGACGCGCGCACCCGGCGTCAGGCGGGCCTCCCGGCGGTTGGCGCGTCCACGCCGGCGGTTGGCGCGCCCACGCCGGCGGCGCGCCCCAGGATCGCCTCCCGCTCCGCAAGTGGAATCTGGCAGACCACGGCTCGCAGCTTCCCGTTCTTCCGGGGCAGCTCGGTGACGGCCTGCAGCACGACCTGGACCTGGCCGAGCCGCGAGCGCAGCCGCTGGGCGATCGTGGCGGCGGACTGGGCGGTGAAGTGCGGGCCCGGGACGTAGCGCACCTGCACGCGCTCCAATGTCTCTTGAATGATCTGCGCCTGCTGGACGGGAATCTCGTAGAAGATCGGATTGAGCCAGAACACCGGCCGCCCGTCGACCGTGAGCAGGAGATCGTTGGTCCGACCGTCGATGCCTCCGATGACGGGCAGGTCGCGTCCGCAGGCGCAGCCCTCTGCCGGGTCGGCGAGCTGCCCGTGGTCGCCGATCCGATAGCGCACCAGCGGCATGCCGCGGTTGAGCAGGCTGGTGCCGAGGAATTCTCCGGGCGTGCCGGGCGGGACCGGACGCCCGTCGGCGACGACCTCCATCCAGCCCACCTCGGGCCACGTGTGGAGACGGCCGCCCGTGCACTCGCTTGCCGCGGCGACGTTCTCGTCCATCCCGTAGGTCTCACGCACGGGACAATGGAATGCCTCCGCGATCACGGCGCGCTGATGGTCGAGCAGCGGCTCAGCGCGTGAGAGGGCCACCGCCATGCTGAGGTCCTGCCGCCCGAGGTGCAGGGCCTCGAGCGCCACCGCGTACAGCGAGGAGGCGTAGCCGGCGATATAGCCGATTCGGTACTGCAACAGCGCGTCGTGATAATGCGGGAGGAGATCCGCAGCGAGGTGATACGTGGACATGTAAAGCTGGCGCAGCGCGGCGTTCCACACCCAGAACGGTGGCTTGCGTTGCGCGACGGGCACCACCAGCTGACCCGCCAGCACGGCCCACCGCTGGTTCCCGCTGACGCCGTTCCAGCGGCGCGTGCGGGCGACCGACAGCGCGTACAGCCCCTGCAGCATCGGGCGGGTCTTCCAGATGGCGAGCGGCGTGCCCGTCGTGCCGCTCGTTCGCTCGCACATCATGCGCCAGCGCGCGCAATCGTCGGCCACGAACCCTGGTCCGTACCGCTGCACCGCTTCCTTTTCGAGGATCGGCCAATTGGCCAGCACCTCCCACGAGGCACGATCCCCGCGACGCCGGCGAAGCGACCATTGCTCTCGGTAATAGGGGACCTGGGTGGCGGCGCGGTGCAGCACCTGAGCCAGCTGGACTTGCTGCCAGTCCTGCCAGCGCGCGCGGCTCCAGGTGTCGCGCTCGAGCGCCTCCTCCACCAGGCGCGCCGTCCGCGGGCCGTACCGCCAGTATCGCAGGTACAAGCC
>QHTS01000328.1 GCA_003220905.1 Gemmatimonadota bacterium
CTTCCGGATGTCCTCGCCGCGGTAGCGGAGGTTCTTCCGGGCGTCCCGGCCCGTCACCACCCGGACGCTGCCGGGCTCCGCGGGCTCGGTGTCCTCCTGCCGCACGACGGTGTCGGCGCCGGCCGGCAACGGTGCCCCGGTGAAGATGCGCGTGACCTGGCCGGGACCGATCGGCTTGGTGGGGAACTGGCCGGCGGCCACGGCTTCGATCACCGCCAACGTGATCTTGTGATCGGGCCCGGCGCGCTCCACGTCTGCAGCGCGCGCCGCGTAGCCGTCCATCGCGGAATTGTCCCAGGCCGGGAGGTCGATGGGACTCGTCACGTCCTCGGCGAGCACCCTGTCCAGCGCCTCGCGCAGCGGCCGGCGCGCCGCGGGGAGCGGGGCGATGTGCTCGAGGATCAGGCGCGCGGCTTCGGTCGGCGTCAGCATGTCAGGGCGGAAGGATCTTGGCTCGGTCCCACGCGAGGTTGGCGATCGTGACGAGCCACGCGGTGTCCGAGAAGCGGAACACCGGAAAGTCGGCGCGGTACTTGGCATGGTCCGTCACCATCGCGACCCAGTCTCCCGGGTCGTGGACGGCCGGGTCGAACAGCGGCTCGGGCCCCGCCGCGAGACGGTACACCTCGATCTTGGGCAGCGGCGCGTCCTTGAATCCTTCAACGAGCACGATCTCCGCCCCCTCGAGATAGCGGCGAGCCAGGGCGATCGGGTCCGACTCGTGCTCCGTCCGCTCCCACAGTACCCGCTGCCCGGGCCCCTCCATGAGGACGCGCTCGGCGTGCCCTTCGTGCCAGTGGCGCCAGGAGTCCTTGCCCCGCTGGTCCGTGTCGGCGGGGTGGGTGCCGTGCTTGATCGTCATCACGCGGAATTTCCGGCGCACCAGCTCCGCCGCGAGCGCGACCAGGAGCGTCGTCTTGCCGGCGTTCTTGCGCCCGATGATCGACATCATCCGCGTTGCCGCCACGCCGCCTCCGCCCGTTCGAGATCCGCCGGAGTGTTCACGTTAAAGAACAGCACGTCCGGGTCGCCCAGCGCGCGCACCCGTTCGAGCGGTAGTGTACCGACCTTCACATCGGCGTGGAAGCCGATCGCCCGCAGGTCGCCGCGAGCGAGCTGCCGCTCGATGGCGGGACCGCACGCCGGCCCGTATACCGCGCACAGCGGCTCCACCCCGCGGCGGCCGCGACCCGTAGGTAGTCCTTTAGGGTCGCTTTCAGGGAGGAAGGCGTCCCAGCCCGTCGAGCCGTCCAACAGCGCCCGCAGCAGCTCGATCGTGAGGAACGGCATGTCCCACGCGACGCACAGCACCGGTCCCAGGCCCGACACGACGGCGGTGTAGATCCCTCCCAGGCTGCCGCTGTCGGGGCGCACGTCGGGGATTGTCCGGAGGTCGGGCCGCCAGGTGGGTCCGTCGGGTGCGTTGGCGACGAGCAAGGGGGGCTGGCCGGTCACCGTGCCCACGGCGTCCACGACGCGGTCGAGGATGCGTCGCCCCCCGAGTTCGACCAGCCCCTTGGGATGCCCGCCGTAGCGGCGCGCCGCGCCGCCGGCGAGGACGGCGCCGCGCACCCTCAGACTCCGAGCGCCCGGTGGTCGACCATCAGGCAGCGGTCCATCACACAGGGAATGCCCGCCGCCTGCGCCCGCGCTCGGGCCGCGTCGTCCACCACCCCCATCTGCAGCCAGATGAGCCGAGGGCGAGGCCGCACGCCGATGGCCTCGTCCACGATCGGCCCGACGAACACGCTGCGCCGAAACACGTCCACCACGTCGATAGCGTGATCCGCCGCGGCGGCGGTCAGGGTGGGGTAGCTCTTCTGACCGAGGATCGTCGCGTGGACCGGGTTCACCGGGACGATCCGGTAGCCCGCGTCCCGCAGGTAGCGTGCGACCCCGTGGCTCGGGCGTGTCGGCGTAGGCGACAGCCCCACGACGGCAATCGTGCGCGCCGTGCCGAGAATGGCGCGCAGCGACTCTGCCGTCACGCGTCCGGCCGGTGCACGTGCGGCGTGCCGCTCACCGCGCGCCCGACCAGCACGATCCCCGTGCGCCGGGCGATGGTCACCGCCAGGGTCGAGGGCACGCTCGGCGTCGCGACGTACGCGAGCCCGGCGCGCGCGGCCTTGTACGCGAGCTCGGCCGAAATTCGGCCGGTCACGAGGAGCCCGCGCCCGGCAATCGGCTCCCGCGCGATGACCGCCGCGCCCACCACCTTGTCCACCGCATTGTGGCGCCCGATGTCCTCGGCGTGAAACAGCAGGCGCTCGTCGTCCGTGAGGGCGGCGGCGTGGATGCCGCCGGTCTCGTTGTAGCGCTCCCCACGTCCGAACAGCTCCTTGAAGAGCGCGCGCAGCCGCTCCGGTGCAGGCGGCTCGCCCCGTGCCGGTGCGTGCGCCACCTGGTGCGGATCGGCGAGGAAGGTGGACACGGCCCCGCACCCCGAGGCGAGCACCCGTTTGCGGTTTTCGCTCTTGACGGCGGCGACGCGCTCCGGCTTCACCTCCGCCCAGAACCCCAGGTCGGGGGCGCACGGCCGCAGCTTCACCAGGTCGTCGAGCGACTCGATGTAGCCCTCGCCGTGGAGCCACCCCGTGGCCAGCTCCTCGAGCTGGTCCGGCGTGCACATCCACGTCACCGCCGGCTCGCCGTTCACTTCCAGCCACACGGGCATCTCTTCGACCACGGCCGATTCGGCGAGCATGCGCCCGCGCCGCGAGCCGGCCTCACGCTCGGGGACAGGGTTAGCTGACCCCGGGCGCGAGCCCGGGGATAAAGGATCCCGGTTCGTCGGGGACCCCGGGCTTGCGCCCGGGGTTAGTGGTTCACGGTTCACCGTAATATTCCGAGTAGATATGCGGCCCCTCCTGCACGCGTACCGCGTGCAACGTGACGCCTCGCGGCAGCTGGGGCGCGATGCGCTCCCACACGTACACCGCCAGCGCCTCCCCCGTCGCGAGCCGCCGCCGGGGGGCGAACTCGGGGAGCGCCTCGTTGATGCTCCGGCCGTCGAGACGCCGGGTGATTTCTTCGGCGAGCAGACGATCGAGCGCTTCGAGGCTCATCACGCCCCCGGCTGCCGCCACGAGCGGCCCTTTCACCGTGACCCGGCACTGGTAGCGGTGGCCGTGCTCGACGGCCGCCCGCCCGAACTCCCGGGCGTTCCGCTCGTCGGGCCAGTCCGCCCGCCGGATGTAGTGCGTGGCGCTAAATTCAACGATGCGCGTAAGATAGCTGATCGGCACCGCTAGAACACCCGCACCGCATTGGCCTTGAACGAGAACACCACCGGGCCTCCCGGCGTGAGCCCAAGATCCCGCGCGGCCTCCTCCGTGACCACCGCCACGAGCTCCACGCCCACGTCCGCCGTGACGTGGACGGTCCCCGGCCGCTGGTGTGTGAGTCGGGTCACGCGTCCCGTGAACACGTTGCGCGCGGAGGAGGCGAGCGGCTCGCGACTCACGAAGATGTCCGTCGGCGGCACCGCCAGGATCGCGGGACCCGTCTTGTCCGTTGTGGCGGCGATCTCGATCGTGCCGACGCA
>QHTS01000330.1 GCA_003220905.1 Gemmatimonadota bacterium
CTCGCGGAAGGCACGACCCCGAAGATGTAGGGGCGCAGCATGCTGCGCCCCTACCCGTACCGTGCGTCATTTCCGTCGCAGCAGCACACCGTAGGCGACGAGATTCAGAGCCAGCACGAGCGTGCCCAACATCGCTTGCGTCGGTCGGGCGAGCCCGGCCGGATAGAGCGCCGGAATCACATAATGCTCGACGAATCCGCCGCGGTACCCTTCGAGCCCCGCGCGTTCGCGCAGCGAGTTCTCGAGCGGGGTGAGAGGACAGATCCAGCCGCCATACTCGATGGCGATTCCCCACACCGCGCACGGGGCGTGCACCAGGAAGACCCAGCGCCAGCGCCACACGAGGAACCCGCCCAGCACCACGAAGGTGACGAAGGCTACGTGCAGGAGCACGACGCAATCGGCGAGGATGCGGTAGAGCATCTTCAAGCTCCCCTTATACGACGAAAACCCCCACCGGACCAGGGCCCGGTGGGGGTTTGCATTAACGTCGCGCCGTTTAGGCGCCCATCAGACTCTGGCACGGGCCGAACAGACTCACGAACGCGAACTCGATGGCCCCGGGTAGCCCGAACAGATCCAGGAACGCCTGGCCCTCCGCCCCCGAGAGCTGGCTGCCGTCGTTGTGGCGGACCGTGATCCCGTCGTCGGTACCGCTGATACGGACCCAGGGCTCGTCGTTCACGTCGATCGTCAGATTCATCGTCACCGTCTCCGTCGTCGGCGACAGCAGTGTGATGGTGATGGTGCCGTGCATGGACACCGTCTCGGCACCATGGGTGACGCTGAACTCGGTGATCGTGAGGGTGATATGGCTCGCGTCCGACAGCACAAACGTCTCGTGCAGCTCGACGTGAATGGCCGGATTGTCCAGGTCCCACGTGATGTCGACCTGGATGTCGGGATTGTCCGTGTCGAGCTGCGTCGCCGCAAACGTCGCGCTGAACGTGAGTGTGTGCGTGCCATCGCTCACGAAGCCGGAGGCCGACGCGGTGAACGCCGACGCCGGGTTTCCGGTGACCGTAGCGCTCACCGTGTAGTTGGCGTACGGCGTGCCGGGGCTCGTCGGCGTGCCGCCGCTGACGATCACATGGAGCTTGTCGACAGCCGGTGCCGTGGTGCTCTCGTCCACCAGATCGACGAAGCCCGTGGGGGTGAGCGGAGTCTCGACGATGTCATCGGTGATCGGGTCGACGGCATACAGGATGATTCGGACCCGGTCGGTTGGAGCCGCCGGGGTGAAGGTCCCATCCTGCTCGTAGCTGTGGGTGGTCGTGTTCCACACCCACGTCGTCCCGAGCAGCGGCTGGGGGACGACGCTGGCGCTGATAGCGCCGCCGGCGGAGAACGTCGCGGCCCCAAGGCGCAGCGCCCGCAGGCGCGCCGCTGAGTACGCATCCAGTGTGCGCGATGAGCGCGGCGGGCCGATCGGGGCGGCGTGGAGCAACGTGCCGACCCGGCTCGGGGCGGCCGCCGGCGAGCCCGTCGTCGTGTCGCTCACCTTGCTGAAGCTCCGGAACGTCGGCGACAGCAGCACGTCGGACACGGTCTGCAGATCGCTGCTCAAGCCTGCGGGGTTGGACAGGTGAGCCTGCGGGCCGGTGCTGTCCTTGCAAGCGGCGACGATGAAGACGGCGGCAACCGCGAGGCCCCACCGGGTGTGACGGTGATGTGCTGGCATGCTGCTCCTCCGAAGTGAGGGCTTTGGGGCGGGCAGGGGCTGGGCGCTCGGGCCTCGTCCAAACTGCAACGTACCCCACAGAGCGCCAAGTAAGCCGTGACGGAGCGCACCGTCCCGTCCCGTGGGGGCCCAGAGGGGAGAGAGGCTTGGGGCGACGCGAGTTAGGCGATGACGCCGCCGCCGAGCAGGCGGCCGTCTGTGTCGTACAGGGCGCCCGACTGCCCGGGGGTGATCGCCCGCACCGGCTCGGCGAGATCGAGGGCGATCGTCCCACCCGAATACGCCCGCACCCGGCCGGGCACGGCCAGGGCGCGGTAGCGGCATTGCACCAGGACCGCGTCCCCCGGCGCCAGCGGCTCGGCGAGCCAGTTCACCTCGGCGAGCGTCACGCTGTGGCCGAACAACTCGTCCCCGGAGCCGATCACGACCTCGCGCGTTTCGGGGCGGATCGCGACCACGTACATCGGCTCGCGGAACCCACCGGGGAGGCCGCGCCGCTGCCCGATGGTATAGCGCGCGAAGCCCGCGTGCTCTCCCACCACCGCGCCGCCGGCGGTCACCAGGGGCCCCGGGCTCAGCGCAGGCGCATCGGCGGGGAGATGGCGCTCGAGCACGCCGACGTAATCGTCGTCCGGGACGAAGCAGATCTCCACCGATTCGACCTTCTCGGCGGTGACGAGGCCGAGCCGGCGGGCCACGTCCCTCGTTTCGCGCTTGGTGAGCGACCCGACGGGCGTGAGGATCCGCGCCACGACGCCCCGGTCGATGCCCCACAGGAAGTACGACTGGTCCTTCCGTGGATCGCGCCCGCGAAACAGCGCACCGTCTCGCGTGATTGCGTAATGGCCGGTGGCGACGTAGGCGCAGTCGAGCGCGTCCGCGTGGTACAGGAAGTCGCGGAACTTGGTGAACGAGTTGCAGCGCACGCAGGGGATCGGAGTGCGGCCGCGGGCGTACTCGGCGACGAAGTTCGCGATCACGTCGCGGCCGAAGCGGTCCTCGAAATTCAGGACGTAGTGCGGGATCCCGAGCTTGTGAGCCACGAGCCGGGCGTCGGTGATCGAATCGAGGGAGCAGCAGGGCCGGTTGGGGACGGCGTCGCCGTAGCAGAACAGCTTCATGGTGGCGCCGACGACGTCGTACCCCGCCTCCACCAGCAAGGCTGCGGCTACGGACGAGTCGACACCGCCCGACATCGCGACGAGGACGCGATCGCTCACCGGTGCAGCACCGCCGAGAGGGCCCGCACCTTCTCCACGATCTTCGGCAGCGCACCGATCAGCGTCTCCACGTCCTCCAGGGTGTTCTCCTTGCCGAACGAGAACCGCAGCGCCGCGACGCCCAGCTCCCGCGGTACGCCCATCGCCGTGAGCACGTGCGACGGCTCGACGGCGCCGGTCGAGCACGCGGAACCCGACGAGCAGGCGATCCCCGCGAGGTCGAGGTGCATCAGCAGGGCCTCGCTGTCCGTGCCGGGGATCGACACGCTCGTGACGTGGGGTGCCCGCTGGCCGTGCGCGGCGTTGATCACCGCATCGGGCACGACGGCGAGCAGCCGGCGCTCCAGCTCGTCGCGCAACGCCGCCACGCGGGCGGCGAACGCCGCCTGCTCGCGCGCCGCGAGCTCCACGGCCGCCCCGAGCCCCACGATCCCCGGCACGTTCTCCGTGCCCGGCCGGATCCCGAACTGCTGGCCGCCGCCATGGATGATCGCTTCGACGGCGTGGCGATCCCGTACCACCAGCGCCCCGATCCCCTTGGGCGCGCCGATCTTGTGGCCGGAAACCGTGAAGAGGGTGCACGCGACGTCGTGCAACGACACGGGGACCTTGCCGAAGGCCTGCACCCCGTCTACGTGGAACGGGACGCCGGCCTCGCGACATCGCGCCGCGAGTCGGGCCACCGGCTGCACCACGCCGATCTCGTTGTTCACCCACATCACGCTCACCACCGCCACGCCGCGCGCGAGCGCCTCGCTCAGCCCGTCCTCCGCGACCTCGCCCTGGCCGTTCACCGGAAGGATGATCTCCTCGCCCCCGAGACGAACCACCGCGTGCGCCGCCGCCAGGACCGCCTTATGCTCGATCGCGGACACCGCGACGCGGAACGGACCCCCGCGTTCCCGCGCCGCCAGCGCGCACCCGATCACCGCCAGGTTATCCGCCTCGGTGCCGCCGGACGTGAAGATCACCTGGCCGGGGTCCGCGCCGAGCGCGGCGGCGATGCTGCGCTTCGCCTCCTCCACGCCGGCTCGCGCCGCGCGCCCGAAGCGGTGCGGGGAGGATGGGTTCCCGAAGGCGTCCGGTCCCAGATAGGGCAGCATCGCCTCGAGCACCTCCGGGCGTACCGGTGTGGTGGCCGCGTTGTCGAGGTAGACCAGGCGCTTGGGCATGCGGGGAAATCTAGAACCTAGAGGGATTGCACGCCAAGCTGCAGTACGTCATCGACGGCCAGCGTTTCGTGGCAGAAGAACGGCTCGCCGTACGCCGAGCGGATCAGGGACCCATAGTGCGCCGACTGGATCCGGATCAGCTCGTAGAGATCCTGCCCCGTGGGGTGGATCTCCCCTGCGGCCTTGGCACCGTCGAACTGCGACGCGTAGCAGCGGATCGCCGTCATCTTGGCGTCGAAGCTGTCGGAGATGTCCACGACGAACGACGGCTTCACCGGGTCTTCGCGGTACGCGAGCGCGTAGAGGAGCTTGAAGGGCCGATGCGCGGCGCCGGGGCCGCCATACTTGGCGAGCCCGGCGAGGTAGCACGCGTCGCGTCCCAGCTCCGACGCGATCCGGTGATCGGGGTGGCGGCCGACCGGGAACGGGAGAATCACGACCCGGGGCCGGGTCGCGCGGATCAGCTCGATGACCTTCGCGCGGGACGGCTCGTCGTTCTGGAGGTGGGCGTCGGGGAGCCCGGCATTGAGCCGCACGGGCACGCCGAGCGCCCGGGCGGCGCGCTCGGCCTCAGCGGCGCGAAGGCCTGCGTCGCCGCGGGTGCCGGTCTCCCCCTGGGTCAGGTCGAGGATCCCGACGCGATGGCCCGCCCGCACGGCCTTGGCGAGCGTGCCACCGCAGGTGAGCTCGACGTCGTCGCGATGGGCGGCGATTGCGAGAAGATCGACCGCTTGGCTCACGGGTCCTCCGTTCCGCGTTTCATCATTCGTACCTCAGTGCCTCGACGGGATCGAGCCTCGCCGCTCTCGCCGCCGGGGCGATCCCGAAGACGAGCCCGACCGCGATCGACACGATCGTCGCGATCGCGGCGCTCCACACCGGCACGGTCGTGCTGAAGTCGAGCAGGCGCTTGAGGAGCTCGCCGGTGCCGATCCCCACGATGATGCCGAGGATGCCGCCCATCAAGGTCAGCGTCGCCGCCTCCACGAGGAACTGCCAGAGGACGTCGCGGCGCGTCGCGCCCATGGCCTTGCGCAGGCCGATCTCCCGCGTCCGGCTCGTCACGGACACCATCATGATCGCCATCACCCCGATCCCGCCGACCAGGAGCGCGATACTCGAGAGCACGAGCATCACGAAAAAGAACGCGAATGTCAGGCTGTCGAAGATGCCGAGCACCTGGTCCGACGTCAGCAGGTCGAAGCTGTTGGGCTCGCCGACCCGCAGCCCCCGCAAGCGCCGCAGCTGCAGCGTGGCGGCATCCATCGCGCGCGCGACGCTCACCTCGGGCCGGGGCTTGACGAGGATGATCAGGCCGTTCACCCGGTCGATCGGGAAGCGCGCGTGTGCCGCCTCGAACGGCACGATGCCCGCGATCTCGGGCGCACCCGGCACCTCGAAGATGTTGGTGGGTCGCTGCCACACCCCGACCGCGCGAAAGGGGCGGCCGCCGATCCGGACGACTTCGCCGATCGGGTCGCGCGCTCCGAACAGCCGGTCCACGGTGCGCTGCTCGATGACCGCCACGGGCGCGCCGCTCCGCAGCTCCGCCGTTGTAAACACTCGGCCCGCGACCAGCCCGCCGCCCAGGATTTCCATGTACCGATCGTCGGCGCCGAACACCCCGAGAACCTGGGTGCGGTTGCCGGCGTACTCGAAGCGGTGGAACACCTGCGTCCAGATCGCCGCGTAGTGGATCTCGGGCAAGCGAGCGATCGCTTCGGCCTCCTGTGGTGTCAGGGTCGGCCGGATCCGCACCTCGCGTGGCAAGGCGTCCGGATTGAGCGGTGTTGACGAGAAAAACCGGAGGACGCGAAACGTGGTGGGTCCGACGACCTCGAGCGTGTTGACGATTTGCTCCCGGAAGCCCGCCACGATCGACGCCATGGCCATGACCGTA
>QHTS01000060.1 GCA_003220905.1 Gemmatimonadota bacterium
ATCTGGTCGGGAGCGGGGGCGATTCCCGGCGCCCGGCGCGCCACGCGCCGCAGCTCGTCCGGCAGTACCCACGTCACCTCCGGGGCGCGGGCTTTGAGCAGCGTGCCGATGATACTGTCGCTCTGCGCGAGCGCCGTCCGGCGCTCGCCCAGAACCGCCTCCCAGTGCAGCGAGTCCTCCGCCGCGACGAGCGTGAGCGGCAGCACGCCGACCTGTTGGGCCGCGATCCCCGCGGTGGGGAGCGGCGCGGTGGGCTCGGGAGTGGGTGTCGCAGACTTGTGAGGGCACGCCGTCAGCACAGCGGAGCTTACCACGCACCACGCACCACGCACTAAGCTTTTGATTTGCAATGGATTAGTCACGGCGCGCAATATCGTGTGCGCGCCGCCGATTTTCAAGAAGCGAGCGTCAGCCCGCCATCCACCACGATCACCTGTCCCGTGATGTGGCGCGCCGCCTCGCTGCACAGGAACACGATCACGCGCGCCACATCCTCCGGCTCCGCCACCCGCCCCAGCACCGACTCGTGCTCGGCGCGCTCGAGCACTTCGCGCGGCAGCGTCGACAAGAGGTCCGTCTTCACGAATCCGGGGGCGACGGCGTTGACGTTGACGTTGGACGGGCCCAGGTCCACCGCGGCCGACCGGGTGAGTCCGATCAGGGCGGCCTTGCTGGCGGCGTAGTTCGCGATGCCGAAGCCCGGCCGGAACGCCTGATGGCTCGCGATGTTCACGATCTTGCCGTAGCGTTGGGCGCGCATCGGGCCGGCCACCGCCTGGATACAGTTGAAGGCGCCGGTGACATTGGTGTCCATCACCTCCTGCCATGCCTCGGAGGTGAGCCGCCAGAGCGCGCCGTCGTGTGCCACGCCCGCGTTGTTCACCAAAAAGTGGACGCCGCCCAGGCGTTCGCGCACGGTGGTGACGAACTTCTCCACATCCTCCCGCTTGCGTACGTCGCAACGCGCGCAATACACCGGCACGCCGAGCGCGCGGATGGCCGTCTCGGTGAGGAGTGCCTGCGCCGCCACGTCGCGGTCTGGCAGGTCGAGGTAGTTGATCGCGACCGCCGTGCCGCGCTGGGCGAACTCAAGCGCCGTGGCGCGGCCGAGACCGGTCGCGCCGCCCGTGACCACGGCGACCCGGCCGTGCACGGTCTCCGCCAGGCGCTGCGGGTCGGGCCGGGTCTCGGTCGCCGGCGCTCCGCCTTGCGTCGCCCCGCGCGGGGCCAAGATCCAGGGAGAAATGGGTGTCAAGGTTTCGAACCTATGTTCGAAATTGAACATCGGCAAGGCACGGCGTAACTTAGGCGCCATGAAACCGCTCGCCGCGGTGCTCGTGTGGGGCGGGATCTCCACCCTCGGTGCCGCCGCCTTCGGCGTCCTCGCGCTGTCGCGGGGGGAGACGGTCAACGCCGCCTGGCTCCTCACCGCCGCCGTCTGCACCTACGCCGTCGGGTACCGCTTCTATAGCCAGTTCCTCGCCACCCGCGTGTTCCGCCTGGACGACCGGCGCGCCACCCCGGCCGAGCGGTGCAACAACGGGCGTGACTTCGTGCCCACCAACAAGTGGGTGTTGTACGGACACCACTTCGCCGCCATCGCGGGCGCCGGTCCGCTCGTGGGTCCGGTGCTCGCCGCGCAGTTCGGCTTCCTGCCGGGCACGTTATGGCTCGTGATCGGCGTGGTCCTGGGGGGTGCCGTGCAGGACTTCGTCATTCTGTTGTGCTCGCTGCGTCGGGACGGCAAGTCGCTCGGCCAGATGGCGAAGGAGGAGGTGAACCCGGCGGCCGGAGCCACGGCGATGCTCGCCGTCCTCTTCATCATGATCATCCTGCTGGCGGTGCTGGCGCTCATCGTGGTGAACGCGCTGAAGGCGTCGCCGTGGGGGCTGTTCACCATCGCGTGCACGATTCCGATCGCCCTGCTGATGGGGTGGTGGATGAAGCGGTGGCGGCCGGGGAAGGTGGGCGAGGCTTCGGCTGCGGGGGCTGTGCTGCTCTTGGGCGCGCTCGTGGCGGGCGGGTGGGTGGCCGGTCAACCGCACCTCGCCCCCGCATTCACCCACACCGCCACGACGCTCACGGGGATGATGATCGCGTACGGATTCATCGCTTCTGTCCTGCCGGTATGGATGCTGCTCTGTCCGCGCGACTACCTCTCGACGTTTCTGAAGATCACGACCATCCTGGTGCTCGCCGTCGCCATCCTCGTGATTCTGCCGCCGCTCCGCATGCCGGCGCTCACGCCGTTCGCGAGCCTGGGGGAGGGCCCGGTGTTCGCGGGCAAACTGTTCCCGTTCGCCTTTATCACCATCGCGTGCGGCGCGGTCTCGGGATTCCACTCACTCGTCGCCTCCGGCACGACGCCCAAGATGATCGCACGCGAGTCCGACGCCCGGTTGATCGGGTATGGCGGCA
>QHTS01000329.1 GCA_003220905.1 Gemmatimonadota bacterium
CCCAACAGGATGCTGCGTAGATCCTCGCCTCGCACGCCGTCGATCGTGATCGCACCGTTCGTCACGGCGGCGAGCCCGATGAACGAGCCGATTTCGATGTGGTCCGGCCCCACGGTGCAGGCGGCGGCCGCGAGCGGCAACCCCCCTTCGATGGTGAGCGTGTTCGTGCCTACGCCCTGGACGCTCGCGCCCAGGTCCGAGAGGAAGCGCGCCAGATCCTGAACGTGCGGCTCGCAGGCGGCGTTACGCAGCGTGGTCGTGCCGCGGGCGACGACCGCCGCCATCAGGGCGTTTTCGGTCGCCGTGACGCTGGTTTCGTCGAGGAAAATATCGGCCCCGGCGAGGCTCTTCGCCTCGAGCTGGTAGGCGGCGCCGACGGTGACCTCCGCGCCGAGCCGCTCGAGGGCGAGGAAATGCGTGTCGACGCGCCGCCGGCCGATCACGTCGCCGCCCGGCGGCGGGAGGCTCACCCGGCCGAAGCGCGCGAGCATCGGGCCGGCCAGCAAGATCGACGCGCGGATGCGCGCGCACAGGGCAGGATCGAGCTCGCGCGGCTCGGCGCGCGCGGTATTCACCTCCACGGTGTTCGGACCGAGCCAGCGCACTTCCGCGCCGAGATGCGCCAGCAGCGCGAGCATCGTCTCGACGTCGCGGATGTGCGGCACGTTGTCGATGCGGCAGGGCCCATCGGCGAGCAGCGTCGCCGCGAGGATGGGAAGGACCGCGTTCTTGTTGCCGGCCGGGCGGATCGTGCCTTTCAAGGCGCGGCCGCCCGTGACCGAAAAGGAGGGAGGCATGGGTCAGCCAAGCTATGCGGCGGCTTGCGCCGGCGTCAAGCGTTCGCGAACGTTCGCGACGTGAACGTGAGTCCGGTTCTCGCGCTGGCGGGACTGGCCGCGATCGGCTTGCTCGCAACGCGGCTGCCGCCCGTCCGGTGGCGCCACCTGACCAGCCTCGACCTGGTCCTCGCGGCCGGCGGTCCCCTCGTGTTGTTGGGCCTCGTCCTCGGCCCCGGGATCGACCTCATCAATCGACCGGTGCTCGGCGCGCTCGCGCCGGTCGCGGCGCTCGCCATCGGCTGGATCGGCGCCGCCATCGGCGCCCGGTTCGAGTGGCGCCTCGTGCGGCGCATCGGGCGCGGCACGTGGCTCCTGACCGGGCTCTCCGCAGCGGCGGCCTTCGCGGTCGTCACGCTGGGCGCGTGGCTGCTCGGCCGGGTCGTCCCCGCCCTCTCCGCCGCGTGGACGCCGCGCCTGCCGGCCCTCTTGACCCTGGGGGCGGTGGCCGCCGCGTCGGGGCCGGGGGCCGTGACTCTGGTCGCCCGGGCCGTAGGGATCCGCCAGAGCGTGACGCGGGCGTTTTCATTGGCCGCGGCGCTCGAGACCGCATGCGGCGCGCTCGCCTTCACCGTGCCGCTCGCCCTGCACGGCCCCCACCCGCTCGCGTGGCTCGTCTTCGCAGTGGGGAGCGGCGCGCTGGTCGGGATGGTGTTCCTCTCGCTCACCCGACTGCGACCGGCGCGGGCCGACGTGGGCTTCGCACTCCTCGCCACCCTGCTGTTCGGCGCCGGCGTCGGCTACGCGGCGGAGCTGTCACCCCTCCTGGTCTGCGCTCTAGCGACGGCGCTGATCGTGAACGCATCACCCCGGCGGCACGCCGTGCGCCGGGTGCTCGCGGACTGGGAGCATCCCATCTACGCGATCTTCCTGGTCGTCACCGGGGCGCTGCTCACGCTCCCGACGCTGTGGATCCTGGTCGCGGTCCCGCTGCTCGCGGCCGCGCGCGCGGCGGCCAAGTGGGCCGCGGTGCGCTACGGCAGCGTCGCGCTCCACCTGGCCGGGCTCCCGCCCAACATTGGCCTTGGCACCATCGCGCAGGGCGGCGCCGCCATCGCGCTGGGTCTGAACTTCTTCATCACGTACGGCGGCGAGGGCACCGGTGCCGGCGGGGCGCTGCTCACAACCATCGTGCTCGGCGTGGCGGCGGCGCAGCTGGCCGCGCCTCCGCTCATCGCGCTCGCCCTCCGGAGGACGGTCGCAAGCCCCGCCGCGCCGGTGCCGTTGACACCGGCGACGGCGCCGGCCGAGCTTAGGGCCAACGCTCCCGTGGACTGGCCGCGATGATCCCAACCTGGGTGGCGGTGGTGACGGGGGTTTCCCTCGCGATTCTGGCCGCGGCGGCGATCGTCATCGCGGCTGCGTCGGTGGTGGCGGCGCTCGGGCTGCGGGTGTTCCTGCGGATGCTGCACGAGCTGGCGGGCCCCGCCGTAGGGGACGTTCGGGCGCTCGTGGGGACGATCCGCGCCGAGGCCGAGGGTCTGGCCGGGACGTCGCGCGAGCTGCGGCAGCGGATCGTCAACGCGGCGGATGCGGCGGAGGCGCGGCTCGCCGAGCTGGACGCCGTGTTCGAGGTGGTGCAGGAAGAAGTGGAGGCGACGGTGCTCGACGTGGCTGCGACGATGCGCACGGTGCGGCGCGGCGTCTCGCTCCTCGAGTGGGGCCGCCGCGCGCTCAAGCGGGGGAAAAAGCACTGACGGGGAAGCAGCTCCTCGCCGCGGCGGCGGCCGGCCTGGTCGGGGTAGCCCTGTTCCCCGTCGCTGCTCACGCCTGGACGCCCGGCACCCATGTCTACCTGGGCGAGTCGGTCCTCGCGAACCTGCATCAGCTGTCGGGTGCCGTGGCCGACCTGCTCCGCGCCTTTCCCTACGACTTCCTGTACGGCAACATCGCCGCCGACACCTCGATGGCCAAGAAGTACGCACCCGTGGGCCGGCACTGTCACGCCTGGCACGTGGGCCAGGAAATCTTCGACCTGGCTCACACCGATCCGTTGCGCGCCTTCGGCCTCGGCTATCTGTCCCACCTGGCGGCGGATGCGGTGGCCCACAACTTCTTCGTGCCGCGCCAGCTCGTCCTCACCTCCAGCACCGCGGCGTTGGGCCACAGCTACTGGGAGAGCCGGTTCGAGACCCATCTCGGGCCCGCCTACGCGAGCACGGCGAAGGAGCTCATCCTCCAGGATCACACGCCGAGCGACACGCACCTCGACACGATCATCTCACCCACGCTGTTCAGCGTGGGCACGAGCCGGCGGCTGTTCCGCGGCATGGTGCATCTCACCGAGAGCGATAGCTGGCGCTGGGCGTTCCAGATGATCCTCGAGAACACGCGCTGGGACCTGCCCGACGCGGACGTGGAGCGTCACATGGCGGTGGCGTTCGAGTACGTGATGGAGATGTTGGCAGAGAAGGACGCCGCGGCGCGGCGGCTCGATCCGGCGGGCGACCAGGCGCTCAAGCTCGCGAAGCGGATGCGGCGGCAAGCGCTCCAGGAGGGCGGTCGCGAGGATCCCGAGCGGATGCTCGAGACGGCGGAACACCACTTCGGGCTCCCGACGCCGCCACTCGCCTACTGGAAGCAATCCCAGGCGCAGCGGCCGTGGCGGGACCGGGAGCAAGGCTAGGCACTCGGCCCGGCATCCATGGCCTCGATCCTGCGAAGCTCGTCCGCCGCGTAGCGGCGCCGCATGGCAGGCAGAATCACCAGCGCGATGACGCCCGACGCCCCGCCGATCACGAGGAGCGGGTACCAGACGTACCGCGGCTGGGAGCTCGACGCGGCCGCCGCCCCAGCGAGCACCAAGCAGCCGCCGACCGCGATCATCCCGACCAGCAGCGCGCCGACGAGGCGCCGGGCTCGTCCCCGGCCGCCCAGAACGCCGATGATCGCACCGACGACGCCCACGAAGCTGCCGAGGATCGCGCCGACCAGGGTCCCAAACCGCGCGCTCCACCAGACGCCCTGCACGGTTCCGGCCGGGCCAGCCAGCTGCTGGACGTGAAGCGGCTCGAGCCAAACCGCTCCCCGCCCGGGCAGCACCAGGTTGATCTCCAGGCGGCTCGGCACCTGGGAGGCACCGCTCAAGTCGAAGGGGAGCTCGAACCGCCGCCAGTTTGACTCGCCGTGGAGGGCGGCAAGGGGGCCCTGTGCCCCAAGCGTGCGGCTGAAAAACCGCTCGCCGTCCGGGAACACCGTCCACATCTCGAGGTAGCCCTGCCCCTCCACGCCTTGGTAGCGGACCTGACCGGTGACGGCGTAGGCCGGGCCCGTAACCGGCGGCCGTTCGATCGTGACGAGATGAAAAGACATCGGACCCGTAGACCGGAGCTGCAGCACCGCCGCCCCGCCCGTACCCTCGCCGGGCAACGTCATGCCTCCGGTCACGGGCGTCCGCGAC
>QHTS01000331.1 GCA_003220905.1 Gemmatimonadota bacterium
CGAACTGCATCTGCCGGTCGCATTCCACACACAGGAACTTCATGCGCGCTCCGGGGACGCCGCCCCGATCCTCGTCGCGAGCGCGTCCCAGATGTCAGGTGTTGGGTGCCAGGGGATGCGAGCGAGCACCGGAAGGCCGAACTCGGCGGCGAGCTCGTCCGCGGCGCCGCCGGCAAACGGGCCGCCGACCATGTTCTCGACCACGCCGAGCGGCGTGGCCCTCCGGTCGATGGCGGCGCGGAGCGCCCGGCGCACCGCGTCCCGCGACTCAGGGGTAGGGATGGTCACGGCGAGCCCGGCGGGTGGTACGGGCAAGAGCTCGGTGAGCTCCTGGAAGCGCTGCACGCCGGGCGGGAGATCCACGAGCAGCTCGTCGAGGGCGCCCCAGGCCACGTCCGCCAGAAACTCGCGCAGTGCCGCCGCCTCCAGAGTCTCCCGCCACACGTGGCCTTCGGTTTCCGGCCCCCGGAACGCGAGCGGTCGGCCGTCCTCGAGCAGCAGCGCCATGGAGAAGCAGCGAACGCCTTCTGCGCTCACCAACGGCTCGATGCCATCCTCATGCAACGTGCAACGTGCAACGGGGAGGTGGAGCAGCTGGGGGGCGGTGGGCCCGTTGAAGTCCGCATCGAGCACGCCGGTGGCCCGCCCCGACCGCGCCAGTGCGCGGGCGAGTCCGGCGGTCACGAAGCTCTTTCCTACGCCGCCCTTCCCGCTCAGCACCGCCACCACCCGCCGGACGGTGGCGAGCCGGTCGGCAACGCGGCGCCGCTGGGCCGCGATCTGGTTGACGAGCCCCGACCGGTCGGGCTCCGTCAAGTCGCGATAGGTTCGGATATTGAGGGACATCGCCCGCAAAGATGGCGCCGGGACCGAGGACCGTCTAGTTTCCCCGTTCTTCCATGATCGACGAGCTCAAGCAGAAGCTGCAGGCCGAGGTCGAGCGCCTGAACCACGAGATCAACTTCGTGTTACCGAAGGAGATCGAGCGGGCTCGCGCGCACGGCGACCTGCGGGAGAACTCGGAGTTCAAGGCGGCGCTCGAGCGCCAGCAGTTCGTGACGTCGCGCCTCTCCCATCTCCGCCTGCGGCTCTCCAAGCTCTCGGGCGTGCGGGAATCCGACATCCCGCGCGACCGCGTCGGGTTCGGGTCCCGGGTCACGGTCCAGGACCTCGACACGAAAAAAAAGGAGACGTACGCGCTCACGCTCGGCGAGTTCATCGAGGGCGACGACGACCCGGACGAGCTCCCGGTGTCGATGGCGTCGCCCCTGGGCAAATCGCTGCTCGGCACCAAGGTCGGCCAGGCGGTGACGATCGCGCTGCCGATGGGGAAGCGGCGGCTCAAGGTCGTGGAGCTCGAGACGGTCCACGACCTCGCGGAAAAGCGCGGCTAGAGCAGCCGGTGGAACACCATCGGACCGCTCGGGCTCGCCGATCCGGCCCGCGGCTCGATGCTCATCGCCGCACCCAGCACCCGCTGGTCCGCCTCCCCTCCCTCGCCCCGGGGCATCTCCAGCGCCATCACCATCGGCTTGTCCTGGTCCATCGGCATCACGGCCGCGGTCGCCATTCCCCGATCGGTGATGAACCACAGCTGGTACGCCTGGTCACGCGCGTTCGGCGCGAGCCCGTCGCACCGCACCAGCCAGCGGTGCCGCACGCTGTCGGCGAAGATCGTCACCGAGCCGACGCGGCCGCCGGTCGAAACCGGGATCTGGATGAGCCGCGTCGCGGGTCCGTGAATGAAGGTCGAGACCGTGTCCTCGAGCGCTTGGACCCGGGCGGCAAGGCCATCGCGCTCGGTGGTGAGCGTGCCGATGGTGCGGTACGCCCACCACGCACCGCCCCCCCCTCCCACCGCCAGGGTGATCACTGCCGCGGCCGCGAGCGGCCACCGCCGCCGGGGCGCCAGCGCGCGCGCGAGCACCCGCCCCTTGAGCTCGGGGCGTGGGGTCCGCGGCGCCGCCAGCAGGCCCAGCCAGTCCGTCATTCCACCCAATCCTTCAAGTGTCTCAGACCCTCCGTTAACTTCTGGTGCGCCATGCGCAGCCGTGTCTTCACGGTCCCGAGCGGCTGGCGCAGCCGCTGGGCGATCTCCCGGTGCGACAGCCCCTCGAAGTAGGACAGCACCACGACGCGCCGCTGCTCCTCGGAAAGGGCTGCGAGCGCTGCGTGCACCTCACGGTGCATCGGCCACCCGGGCACCGCGGCTTCGTGCGGCGCGGCCGGCGCGACGGCTTCGCCCATCGCCTCTTGGGCCTGCTCCAGATGGGCCGACTTGCGCCACCAGCGCCGCCGGCGGCGTAGAGCGTCGAGCGACCTGTTGCGCGCAATCGACAGTATCCACGGCACGAGCGGCCCGCGCCCTCCGTCGTGCTGGTCGATGTGGCGCCATACCTGCACGAACACGTCGCCGACCACCTCCTCGGCCTCGTCCTCGTCCTGCAGAATGCGAAACGCCAGGCCGAGAATCCACGGCGCCACCAGGTCGAACAGCTCCCCCA
>QHTS01000011.1:0-6979 GCA_003220905.1 Gemmatimonadota bacterium
AGTCTCGGGTGATCGTGTTCGAGATGCTCACGGCGAGCCGCGGCGTCGTGCCGGCCCCAAGCAGGCGGTCGAACAGGGCGTAGTCCTCATGGGCGACGGCGACCTGGGGAAGCGGCAGCATGCGGTTGGGGGAACCGCTCATGTTGAGGAGCCCGTGCTCCTTGCCCGCATCCACGAGGATGCCGAGCGCGCCGGCGCGGTGCAGCAGGTGCGGCAGATCGTTCGCGAACTGCTGCATGCGCGCCCGCGTGGCGGAGTCGGCGTCGCGGAACGGCGTGAACACGGTACGGAAGAAGTCACGCTGCCGCTGCGAGTCGGCGGCGGTCATGGGCGGCCCGTCGGTGTTCCACACGAGCGACGGCGCGCGAGTCATTACCCATGTCTTCTTCACCCGAGCGCGATACACCGCGAAGCTGTCGGGCGTGGTGGCGTCGATCCGTACCACGGGCCCCGTGACGGTGGCGCCGCCGGTGCCCGGCGCCCAGGCCCAGCTCGCCGCCATCACGTCGTGCGCGCGCGGCGCCGTCATGCGCGCCCGCATCGGTCCGCGCGTCCAGGTGCCGCCGAACTGCCAGGGTTCGAGGTGCGCGTCCAGGCCGTAGGCCTCGAACCGCTCGAGCGTCCAATCGTTCGCCCGGCGGGCGGCGGACGATCCGGTGAGCCGCGGGCCGATCACGTCGCTCAAGTATTGAAGATTCTGCATCACCTCGGAGCGGTTGAGCGCCTCGTCGATCAGCGCGCCGGCTTCCGTCGTGTCGACGATGAGATCCTGCCCGGACACGAGGCCGACGGAACACACGGTGAACGCGGCGGCCGCCGCCAGTACGTGAAGACGCACGATGGATCCTCCGTTACGACGCCAGGGGGGGGGCCTCGGACCGTGAATCGACGGCGCGCTGCGCAGGAATGGGGAGCGTGACGGTCACGGTGGTGCCGCTGCCCACCGTCGAATCAACCGCGACGCTGCCGGCGAACATGTTGCGGACCACGCTTTGCACCACGACCAGCCCCATCCCGCTCCCTTCACCGAACGCCTTGGTCGTGAAACCGGGCTCGAAGATCCGCTCCAAGTCCTGGGGACGAATGCCCGCTCCCTCGTCCCGGACGCTCAGCCTGAGGGCATTTCCCACCTGCGTCAGGCCGACGCGGATCGGTGCCGGCCGCGAGCCGCTCGCGTCGGCGGCGTTGCGGATCAGGTTGACCAGCAGATCGTAGAGCGCGTTGGGGTCGCCCTTCAAGTACACGACCTCGAGGGTGGAGTCGAATTCCAGGGGAATCTTCTTTTCTTTGAGGACGCGGCTCTCGAGCGTGCAGCAGGATCGGACCACGCGCACGGCGTCGAACCGCTCCGACCGCGCCAGCGCGCCGCGCGCGCGGTCCTTGACGGCCCGCAGGAAGCTCGCCGAGCGGTCGATATCCTCCACCACCTGGCCGAGCTCGTCGAGCAGCTCGAGCCGCCGGCCGGCGGCGACCTCCGTCCAGCGCCCGAGCGACTCCATCGCCAGGTGCAGGCCGGCGCGCGCGGCCGTCAGGGGATTGGACAGCTCGTGCGCGATGATACCCGGGAGCGTGGTGATGTCGTGCAGCGGGTCCGACCGGGCGGGCGGAAGGTGGCCGGGCGTCGGCTCGCGCCGGTCGAGCAGTCCGAGGCACAGCCCGGCGAGCTCGAGGGTGAGCCGTTCGCGGCTGCGGCGCTCCCGGCCCTCGGGAGGCGGCGCGGGCGGCCGCGTGCGCACCGGGGCGACCACCCAAAAGCCGTCGTCTGCGCCGCGGCACCCCACCCAGCGGCTGCCCTGCACGATGGCGATGTTCCACCGCCGCAGCGTGGCGTCGACGTCCAGCTTGCTGGAGTGATGAGTAGGAGCGGGCTCGCTCGAGGCCTGGGGCTCGAGCTCGGCGCGAGCGGACACCTCCCAGACCGTCACGGGACGGCCGCCGAGGGCAACACTCGCCTGGCGGAGGATTTCGCGCCTGCCCTCGACGAATGTCTCCGGTTGCGTCACCCGAGGCTCCCGCGCGCACCCCGACACGACCGGGCGGCCAGACGAGCCGCCGATCCCGCTGGGCATCCGTTGGCACAAGGGGGCGCGCATTACATATGCGACAAACCGCACAAACCGTCAAGCTGAGGACGCACGCGGTTTTGCCCCGCGCGGCGACCGGCCTTATTGTTCCGGGAATAGACGTCGGTCCCCGACGAAAGGAACGCCACGTGACGCCCCCGAAAGCTTCCCCTACGCCGCGCGTCGGGCGCGCGCCGCGAGGCCCCATCGAGGGCCGGCGCGATCGCGAGCACATCCGCACCGTGGTGGTGCCCGATCACGACGACCTCGCGTTGCGCCTCGCCGACCGCATCGTGGAGATCATCACCCGGGAAACGGCCGCCAAAGGGCGTTGTGTGCTCGGCCTCGCGACCGGGAGCACACCGCTCGGCATCTATCGGGAGTTGATCCGCCGCCACCAGGCGGGCGACGTGGACCTCTCGCGGGTGGTGACGTTCAACCTGGACGAGTATTACCCGATGCCGCCGGACAGCCCCCACAGCTACCGGCGCTACATGTGGGAGAACCTATTCGCGCACGTCAACATCCGGCCCGAGCAAGTGCACATCCCCGACGGCGGCGTGCCGCGCGAGACCCTCGCCGAGCACTGCGCCGCGTACGAGCGGGCCATCGCCGAGGCCGGCGGGATCGACTTCCAGATGCTGGGGATTGGGAAGAGCGGGCACATCGGTTTCAACGAGCCGGGCTCGTCGCCCGACGAGCGGACCCGCCTGGTGACGCTCGACACCGTGACCCGGAAGGATGCGTCCGCGGACTTCTTCGGCGAGGACAACGTGCCGCGGGAGGCGATCACGATGGGGGTCGCCACCATCCTCGAGGCGCGGGAGATCGCGTTGATCGCCACCGGCGAGCACAAGGCCGACATTGTTGCGCGTGCCGTCGAGGGCGACGTGTCCCAGGACGTGGCCGCCACGTTCCTGCAGCGCCATGCGAACGCCACCGCCTACCTCGATCTCGCGGCCGCCGCCGAGCTGACGCGCATCAAGACGCCCTGGGTGCTCGGCCCGGTGGAGTGGACGCTGGAGCTCACCGAGCGGGCGGTCGTCTGGCTCGCCGAGCGGACCGGGAAGGCGATCCTCAAGCTGACGGCGCGCGACTACACCGAGCATCACCTGAGCCCATTGCTCTCCAAGCACGGCGCGGCCGGTCCCATCAACGGAGCCATCTTCAATCGCTTGCGGGACAAGATCAGGGGGCGCCGCAAGCTGCCCACGCGCAAGTCGGTGGTCGTTTTCTCCCCGCACCCCGACGACGATGTCATCTCCATGGGGGGACTCCTGCGCAAGCTGTGGGAGAACGAAAACGCGACCGTCGTGGCCTACATGACCAGCGGCAATATCGCCGTCTTCGACCACGACGTGCGGCGGCACCTCGACTTCGTCGAGCGCGCGGCCACGACGCTCGGCCTGGAGCGCGCGGCAGCCCAGCGCGTGCGCGAGGAAGTGGAAGCGAGCTTCGAGCGCAAAGCGCCTGGCGACGTCGATCTGCCGGCGGTGCAGGAGCTGAAGCGGGTGATCCGTGAGTCGGAGGCGGTCGCGGCGCTCGAGTCGGTGGGCCTGCCGCCCACCGCGGCGCGCTTTCTGAACCTCCCCTTCTACCGCACCGGCCAGGTCCGCAAGCATCCGATCGGTCCGGAGGACGTGGGCGTAGTGCGGGCCCTGCTCGTCGAGACGCGCCCCGATCTGGTATTCGTCGCGGGTGACCTGTCCGACCCGCACGGCACCCATCGGATGTGCCGGGCGGCGGTCGCGGGCGCGCTCGAGGAATACGATGCGGCGCCGCCCGAGGTCTGGCTGTACCGCGGCGCGTGGCAGGAGTGGTCGCTCACCGAAGCCGACGTGCTGGTGCCCCTGTCCCAGGACGAGCTGCGTGCCAAGGTCCTCGCCATCTTCAAGCATCAGTCCCAGAAGGACACGGCGCCCTTCCCCGGCGGGCACGACGACCGCGAGTTCTGGCAGCGCGTCGAGGCCCGGAACTTGGAGACCGCGGCGCGGGCAGATCGGCTGGGGCTGCCCGAGTACTTCGCGATGGAAGCCTACCGCATTCTCACACCGAAGGAGGCAGAGCGATGAACGCGATGACCGCCCGAGGGCTGAGTCTGGCCGCGGTGGTGGCCCTGTGGACCGCGATTTCGGAAATGGCGAGGGTGAACCTGTCGCTCTGGCCGGTGCTCGTCGGCTTGGCCTGCGCGGTGGCGGCGGGCGGCGGCGTCCCCGGGTTGCAGAGGACGCTCGCCGGCACGATCTCGGGTGTCGTCTGGGCGCTCGTCGCCCATGCCGCGACCCGGGCGCTGGGCGGGCAGGACCTCGTGCAAGCGCTGGTGTTGGGCGCCGCGGTGTTCGCGATGGTGCTGCAGGCGCAGTTTCTCCCGCTCCTGTCCTACACGGCCGGCGCGTTGGCCGGCGCGGGCGTGGCCATGGGCCTCCGGGCCGCTACCCCCGAGGGCGGCGTGCGCGTGGCCGCCGCGCTCGCGCTCGGGGCGGCACTGGGATTCGTCGCCGAGCGGATCCAGCGCGCGCTGCCGCCAGGCCGCGGGTGACCGAGGTTCGGGACGCCGAGGCTCGCGCCGCCTCGCGGCGCCTCCTCGCGACCAGCGAGCGCGAGCTGCAGCGCATCGTGCTCGACATGCACGACGGGCCGGTACAGGACATTTTCGCCGCTCTGTCGCAGCTCCAGGTGCTCGAGCGCGCGCTCGCGGCGGACTCGACCGCCGCGCAGCGTGCCCGCCAGGCGGTGCGGCTGCTCGAGCGCGCGCTCGGCGAGATCCGCAATTTCATCGGCGCCTTCCGCCCTCCCGGGTTCGAGCGGCGCCAACTCGGCCAGATCATCGAAGGCCTCGCGGTCCAGCATGAGACGCTGACGGAGCAGGCGGTGGAGCTCGAGCTGCCCGGGGAGCTCGGCGACTGCGCCTTGCCCACGAAGATCGCGATCTACCGGATCCTGCAAGAGGCGCTCGCGAACGGCCACCGGCACTCGGGCGCCACCCGGCAGCGCGTCAGCGTCGAGCGGCGGGGCCTGTCGATCGCCCTGACCGTCTCGGACGACGGCCGCGGCTTCGAGCCGCAGCGCGTGCTCGCCCGCGAAGAGGACGTGGGCGTGGAGGGGGGGCACTTCGGACTGCGCGGCATTCAGGATCGCGTGGAGATGCTCGGCGGTACGTTCACACTCGAGAGCGCGCCCGGGCGGGGGACGTCGCTGACCGTCGCACTGCCGGCGGAATGAGGCGCGGACCATGATCCGCGTGCTGCTCGCCGACGACCACGCGATCGTGATCGAGGGCCTGCGCGCGCTGCTGGACGGCGAACCCGACATCAAAGTCGCGGCCTGGACCACCGACGGCACGGAAGTCGTCAGGCTCGTCGAGCAGCACAAGCCGGACGTCGTCGTGCTGGACCTCGAGCTCACGAGCATCAAGGGGACGGAGGTCATCGCCGCGTTGCGCGACCGGACCACACCGCCGAAAGTCCTCGTGCTCACCGCCTACAACGACGGCGAGTCGCTCCGCTCGGCGCTCGACGCCGGCGCCGAAGGCCTCGCATTGAAGACCGAGTCGCCCCAGCAGACGCTGACGGCGATCCGGCAGGTGCACGCGGGCCAGCTCGTGTTTCCGCAGGCCGCACGCCGCTGGATCGAGGGCCGGGCGGGGGGGGGCGCGCCGGGCGACTTGACGCCGCGCGAGCGTGAGGTCTGGGCACTGGTCGCCGGCGGGCTCACCAACCCGCAGATCGCCGAGCGGCTCGGCCTGTCCGACAACACGGTGAAGTTCCACGTGCAGCATCTCTTCTCGAAGCTCGGCGTGAAGAACCGCACCGAGGCGGCGCTCAAGTACGCCCACGGCCGCTAGCGGTCGCCGGGGCTTGACAGTTCCGGCAGGCATCCCTACCGTGGGGCGGCTTCAGGCGCACCGGAATCTTCTCGCTTGACCCGTGCAGTGGTCGGGAAGAGGCTGGATGCCACACACGCTGGTCCGGGCAGGACGCTGGAACGGCTCTCACGCCACACTCCAGGAGTGGGCGCGGGAGCCGTTTTCGGTTTCGTCCTCACTATAGGGGAGGCGGCAACGTATGAACATGCTGATGGCATTGGCAGTCAGCATCGGAGTGCTCATCGCCCTGTGGGTGAAGTTCGGCGCCATGGTCGCACCCGGTCTGGCAATCGCCGTACCCGCGGGCATCATCGCGTGGGCGTGCTTCTACGCGGCGGGGGGTAAGACGCAAGGACTCCAGAAAGCGATCGCGTCCAACGTATCGGGCGTCGTGTGGGTGCTGCTCGCGAACCTGGTCATTGGGGCGGCCGGCCTGCAGAGCGTGGCGTGGATCGTGATCGGCGTAGTCGCGTTCTGCATCGTCATGCAGTCGAAGGTCGCCGCGCTGTCGTTCATCCCTGGAGGGTTCGCCGGGGCGGCGGTGACAGCGGCGAGCGGGGCAGGCGGCGACATCAAGGCCAACTTGATGGTCGCGGTTGCGCTGATCGCGGGCGCCGTGCTGGGCTACATCTCGGAGATGGGCGCCGGAATGATCGCGAAGAAGGCTTAAGGCTTCCAACGGGAAGCTGCAGGCGTTGTGGCGAGCGCGCCGCACCCGGCGCGCTCGTCTACTTGACAGTTCGTTGAGTCAGCCGGAAACTCAACCCTCCACCCGCCCCTTGAGGGAGTTATGACTGCTCCTCAACTCGCCACGAAGGACCTGCGGCGTGTCGTCATCGCCGCAGCTGTCGGGAACGTGATCGAGTGGTACGACTTCTACATCTTCGGCAGCCTGGCCGCGCTCCTGTCGGTCAAGTTTTTCGCGGCAGGCGCCTCCGGAAGCGCGCTCATCAAGACGGTCGGAACCTTCACCGCCGGGTTCCTGATCCGCCCGTTCGGAGCCTTCGTCTTCGGCCGCATCGGCGACATCGTGGGTCGCAAGTACACGTTC
>QHTS01000011.1:7204-8867 GCA_003220905.1 Gemmatimonadota bacterium
TGGCGCATCCCGTTCCTGCTCTCGCTGCTCATGGTCGCGATCGCCATCTACATCCGACTGCAGCTCCAGGAGACGCCGATCTTCCAGGCCATCAAGGCGAAGGGACAGACGGCGGCCAATCCGTGGCGCGAGGCCTTCTGGAGTCAGAACATCAGATACGTCCTGATCGCCAGCATCGTCGTGATCGGCGAGGGGGTGGTGTGGTACAGCGGCCAGTTCTGGGCGCTCTACTTCATCCAGCAGGTGCAGAAGCCTGACGTCCTGCACCCCGCCATGATCACGGGCGCGGCGCTGCTCCTCGCTACGCCGTCGCTCATCCTGTTCGGGTGGCTCTCGGACAAGATCGGCCGGAAGCCGATCATTCTTGCCGGCTTCGCCCTGGCCTCGCTCACGTACTACCCGCTCTACACCGCGCTCGGCAACGCGGCCAATCCGGCCAACGTCAACTACCCGCTGTCGATCCTGATCGTCGCGATCATGGTCTCCTATGTGGGCATGGTGTACGGCCCGATCGGCGCGTTCCTCGCTGAGTACTTCCCGGCGCGCATCCGGTACTCGTCCGTGTCGGTGCCATATCACATCGGCAACGGCTGGGGCGGGGGACTGGTGCCCGTCATCACGACCGCGGCGTACGTGACCGCCCAGACGGCGGGGCTATCCATGACCCAGAGCCTGGGCCATGCACTGGTCTATCCCATCGCCGTGCCGGCAATAGCGTTCCTGCTCAGCCTGTTCCTGATGCCGGAGACGCGCAAGATCAGCATCTGGCAGCCGGCAGAGGTGCGGGCAGGCGCCAGGGGCTAAGCACCGCTGGGGCGCATCACGCTGCGCCCCTACCCGCGCTCGAGGCGCCCCGATGCAATCGGTCGGGGCGCCTCTTGCATCCACAATCTCTTCACGATCGTCAGCCCGTGCGGCACCGCGTCCGGGAAGACGTAGGTGTAACTACTCCAGACGCACCGTCCAGAGGACTGCTCGAACAGCCGCGCCGGCGTCGTGGCTGTGTCCGGCGATCCGCAGCACGCCGCCATCCGCCTCGGAGACCGCTGCCGCGGAGCTGTGCTCGCCGCCCAGCGTGCCCAACTCGAGCATGCTGCCATCGGGCATCCGGAGAAACGCACGCGTGACCGGGAGGCCTCGGGCGTCGGTCCCACCCGTCTGGCTCACTCCCACGATGCAGCCGAGATCGTTGACGTCGTTGGCGCAGCTGGTCCGTCCGCCGAGGGTCCCCAAATCGACCATGCCGGCCTTTTCCGTCCACAGAAACGCGTGACCGCTTCCGCCCACGACCTCGGCCCGATTGTTAATGCCGAGCGCCATGCTGGGCGCCGCGCCAAGGGCTCCGAGATCCCGCATGCCATCGACCGCCGTCCACAGAAATGCGTGCGGCTGGCCGGTCCTCGTCTCCGCCAGGCCCACGACCGCGCCTTCGTCGTTCACGTCGTGCGCGATGCTCAGCGCCCCGGCCCGCCCGGCACCCCCCAGGCTGCCCAGGTCGACCATCCTGCCGGGGTCGGCGATCAGGAAGGCGTGCTTCACGACCGCCCCGGCGACCCGACTGTGCCCCGTCACATGTCCGCGCCGATTCACGGCGAGCGCCTCGCTCTCGTTCCCACCGAGCGTGCCGAGATCGAAGCTCGTGCCCTCGGACAGCAGGTAGGCA
>QHTS01000012.1 GCA_003220905.1 Gemmatimonadota bacterium
CGAGGACGTGAAGCTCTCGCTCGAGAACAACGTCCTCACGATCAAGGGCGCGAAGCAGCAGGTCGCCGAGGAGCGCACCGAGCGGGTGCACCGCTATGAGCGGACCTATGGCACCTTCGAGCGCAGCTTCACCCTGCCCGCGACCGTGGATGCGAGCAACATCAAGGCGAGCTACGAGCACGGCGTTCTCACCGTGACGCTCCCCAAGGCGGAGAAGGCGAAGCCGCGGCAGATCGAGGTGCAGGTCGTGCCGAAGTAACGAGAGCGGCAGTCCGGACGTTGCGTAGGGGCGCAGCATGCTGCGCCTCTACGTGTTCAGGAGATCCCGCAGCCGTTCCTCCACCTGGGAATTCGGCACGGCCGTAGCCCCCGCCTCGCGCGCCGCGCGCAGCAGTTCCACTTCGATGTGTGAGCCATAGGCGAGAACGGGGATGCCGCGCCGTACAAGCTCGCCGATCCGCTCCGTCGCTCCCGGCCCGCTGAGCTCCAGCACCGCGAGATCGCAGGCGGCCTCGTCCCGGGACACGTCCGCGCCGGCGGCGGCCACCACGCCGCCGAGCTTCGAGCGGAACAACAGGTCCCGCGTGGCGAGCAAGACGCGCTTAGGCATCTCGGACCGTGACCTCCACGACCTCTTGCACCAGGGCCGGCCGGCGCCGGAACAACTCGAGCAGCCGGGGAGCGGGCCTCACGACCAGGACGGCATCGCCGGGTGGCGGCTCCACCAGACCCTCGAGAGTAAGGAAGAGCGGCCCCGCGCCCCCGCGGGGAGGCGCCACGCGATACCGCCGCCCGTGCCACACGAGATCCCCTTGCTCCCCGCTCCCTGCTCCCTGCTCCCTCTCGATGAACACATCGTCGTCGACTTTCCAGATGCCGTCGTGGAGCGCCTCTCCCGACCGGAAGAAGGACGGATCGAACGGGTGGCCCTCGTGCCGCGCGAAGTTCTGCTCGGCGGCCCAGTCGTATGCGGCGAGGGCGTCCACGTTCGCACGCCATTCGAGGTGATGACGCAGCTCGTGGGTGAGCGTCTCCCAGGCCTCCGCACGCCAGTCGAAGTCGCCGAGCCGGCCGAGGCTCGCGAACGAGCCGTAATGGAGGATGATCCGAGAGTGCAGATCGGCGCCGCTCCCGCTCCACTCGAGCGGCACGCACTCACCCAGCGTGTAGACGTCGCCGTGCACCGGATGGGGGAGCGCCTTGGGGCTGACGTCCACCGCCACCACACCGCCCCTGAACTCCGCTGGGATCTCGCGCACCAACCGCTCGACCAGCGAACGGAACTCATCCAGCCGCACGGCCCCGCCACCGCAGTGCGGAATGCGGAAGTCGGAATGCGGAATCGACGTCCGCCCTTCCATTCCGCACTCCGCACTCCGCATTCCGCATTAGCTCCTCAGGCGCTCCGCCAGATATTCGGCGAGCCGGTCGGCGGCGACGCGAATCTGTTTGAGCGTATCCCGGTCCCGCACGGTCACGCTACCGTCCTGCGTGGACTGGCCGTCGATGGTAATGCCGAACGGCGTGCCGGCCTCGTCCTGGCGACGGTAGCGGCGACCGATCGAGCCGCCGTCGTCGTAGAACGTGTTGTAGTGCTTGCGTAGATCGTCGAAGATGCGGCGCGCGAGCTCGGGCATCCCGTCCTTGTTCACCAACGGGAACACCGCCGCTTTCAACGGAGCGATCGCGGGATGCAGCCGCAAGACCACCCGCTTCTCTCCTTCCACCTCTTCCTCGTGGTACGCGTCCACCATCACCACGAGCGTCGTGCGGTCGGCGCCCGCCGAAGTTTCGACCACGTACGGAATGAATCGCTCGTTCGTGGCGACATCCAGGTACTCGAGCTTCTTCCCCGAGAATTCCTGGTGCCGCGACAGGTCGAAGTTCGTCCGGTTGTGGATCCCTTCGAATTCCTGCCAGCCGAAGGGAAACTCATACTGCACGTCGTAGGCGTCCGTGGCGTAGTGCGCCAGCTCGTCTTTCGTGTGCTGGTGGAACCGCAGCTTCTCGGGCCGCACGCCCAATCCGGCCAGCCACTTCATCCGCTCGTGGCGCCAGAACTCGAACCACTCGAGGTCCGTGCCCGGCTTCACGAAGAACTGCATCTCCATCTGCTCGAACTCACGGGTCCGAAAGATGAAGTTGCCGGGGGTGATCTCGTTCCGGAACGCCTTACCGATCTGCGCGATCCCGAAGGGGATCTTCTGGCGCGACGACTGCAGCACGTTGAGATAGTTGACGTAGATCCCCTGCGCCGTCTCGGGCCGGAGGTACACCACGGACGCCGCCTCCTCGACCGGACCCATGAACGTCTTGAACATGAGGTTGAACATGCGCGGCGCGGTCAGCGTCCCCTTGCTGCCGCACACCGGGCACTGCGCCGTGGGCTCGCCGGGCGTGCCCTTGATCCGGGGGTCGTCGGCGCGGAAGCGATTCTTGCAGTGCTTGCAGTCCACCAGGGGATCGGTGAATCCAGCCACGTGGCCCGACGCTTCCCAGACCTTCGGGTGCATGAGAATCGCGGCGTCCAGGCCCTCGATGTCCTCGCGGTCGTGGACCATCGCGCGCCACCAGCGCTCCTTGATGTTTTTCTTGAGCTCGACGCCCAGCGGGCCGTAGTCCCACACCGAGCCGAGGCCGCCGTAGATCTCCGAGGACTGGAACACGAAGCCGCGCCGCTTGGCCAGCGACACGACCTTGTCCATCACGTTGTCGGTTGGGGGCATATGAGGGGCGGAAGATAGGCGGGCCGCTACGCGCCGGGCAACCCGAATGCTTCGCGTACCGCCCGCTCGGCGAGGGCCGCGATACCGGCGGCGTCGAGCACGCGCCCTTCGCCGTCGAGCGCGTGCAGGCCGACGAGCCCTTCGACCTTGCCCGCCACCACCGCGACTCGCGTCTTCGCCGCCTGGGCGCGTCGCACCACCTCGCCCGACGCCTTCCCGACGAGCGACGTCTTGTCGAAGGAGCCCTCGCCGGTGATCACCAGCTGGGCCTTGGCGAGCGCCGCGTCAAACCCCACCCGCGCCAGCACCCACTCCGCTCCGCCCGTGAGCTGGGCTTTGGCGAAGCACACGAGACCCGCGCCGAGTCCCCCCGCGGCACCACCCCCGGGCAGCGTCGCGAGGTCGCCACGGCCGTGCCGGCCCATCAGCTCGGCGAGCCGCTCGAGTCCTCGCGTGAGGAGCTTCACCCCTTCGGGTCCCGCCCCCTTCTGCGGCCCGAACACGGGGGCGGCGCCCTGCGGGCCAACCAACGGTGTGGTGACATCGGCGAGCGCGATGACCCGCGCCGCCAGGCCCCATCCCCCAGCGCATTCCGCCAGGTGCGCGAGCGACCCCCCACCTTCTGGAAGTGGCTCTCCCACACTGTCCAGGAACGACCAGCCAAGTCCGCGCGCCGCACCCGTGCCGCCGTCCACGGTGGCGGAGCCGCCCAGACCCACGACCACCGTCTTGGCACCCCGTTCGACCGCTTCCCAGACCAGCTCGCCCACGCCCCGCGTGGTAGCCCGCAGCGGGTCGAGCTCCTCCGGCTTGAGGAGCGCGATGCCGCACGCGGTCGCACTCTCGAAGATCGCGGTTTCCGGATCCACCCAACCGAGCTCGGCTGACACCGGCTCCCCCAGCGGCCCGGTGACCGTCAGGCGCTCTCGCAACGCGCCGGGTGCCAGCACGGCATCGAGCAGCCCGTCGCCCCCGTCCGAAATGGGGCACTGGAGCACGGACGCGTCCGGGAGCGCCCGCCGAGCCCCAACCGCCATGGCGTCGGCGACCTGGCGGGGCCCCAGAGTGCCCTTAAAAGCTGCAGGAGCGATCAGTATGAGCGCTGTATCTTGCATTATGCTCTAAAACATGCATTATGCTATACGTTCTACTTGTGCGTTTTTCGCTATGTGCCGTAGTAATCGCCATTACGCGGCAGGCACCGTTCTTGCTCGGCAAGCCTACGGCTTATCGAGCGCTTCGTCTCGCTCGCATCGGGTTCTAGGGCGCACGATGTCGAGCAGGCGATCACCCCCCAGGGGCAACTCTGGGGGGTTTGCTTTTGACATGGTCGCAGATCCGCCCGCCATGCTCGCGCCCGTTCTCGATGAAGATCTTGTTGGCGTCGAAGCCGGACGCGAGCACGCCGGCGATGTACACACCTGGCACGTTCGTTTCCATCGTTTCGGGCGCGTGCCGCGGGACGCCGCTGATCTCATCCACCGCCACGCCCACCGATCGGAGCAGCGAGAGGTCCGCGGTGTAGCCGGTCAGGGCCAGGACGAAATCCGCCGGAATCGTCTCCCGCTCGCCGTCCGGATCGCGACGCACGATGACCTCTGACCGCCTGATCTCGACCACGCGACTGCACCACCGAACGGCGACCCGGCCCTCTTTCACGCGGTTGGTGATGTCGGGCAGGATCCACGGCTTCACCCCCCGGTCGAACTCGCTCAGAAAGTGCACCATGGTGACGCGGGCGCCGATCCGGCACAGCTCGAGCGCCGCCTCCACCGCACTGTTGCCGCCGCCCACCACGACAACGCGCTGCTGCCAGTAGGGATGCGGCTCCACGAAGAAGTGCGATACGTGCGGGAGATCCTCCCCGGGGACGCGGAGCGGGTTAGGCGACTCGAAGTAGCCGGTCGCGAACACCAGGTGACGGCTCGCGACGGTCTCTGGCTCAGGGCTCCCGGGGTGCTGCGCTACGAGCTCGAACCCGTCTCGCGCCCGTGTCACGCGCGACACCGTGTGATACTGGCGCACATCCAGCTCGAAGTGCTCCGCCACCTTCCGATAGTAGGTCAGGGCTTCGCGTCGCGTGGGCTTGTCGCCGGCAGTCACGAACGGCACCCCGATCTCGAGCTTGTCGGGCGTCGAGAAGAACGTCATATACAAGGGGTAGCGCATGAGACTCGAGGCGACGGGCCCCTTGTCGAACAGCGAGCAGCTCAGACGGGCGCGCTTCGCCGCCACGCCCACCGCGAGCCCGCAGGGCCCGGCTCCGATCACTGCGACGTCGAGCATCAACGAGCCACTGTCACGTCACTTCGATGATCTGATCGCGATGCGTACCGACGCTCACGTACTGGATGGGTGCGTGCGCGAGGTCCTGGAGCCGGTCCAGGTAGGCGCGGGCTGGCGGCGGCAGGTCCGCCAACCGGCGCACGTGGGCGAGCGACTTCTGCCACCCGGGGAGCGATTCGTACAGCGGCTCCACGCGGGCAAGACGCTCCACCTCGGCGGGCATCGAGTCGAGCGACTCGCCGTCGCAGCGGTAGCCGACGCACACGGGAATCTCCGAAAACGAATCGAGCACGTCGAGCTTGGTGACCGCGAGGCCGGTCAGGCCGTTGACGCGCACCGCGTAGCGCACGACGACGGCGTCGAACCACCCGCAGCGACGCGGCCGTCCCGTGGTCGCCCCGAACTCATCCCCCAGCTCGCGGATCCGCTCGGCCAGCGCCGGCGTGGCCTCGGTCGGAAGCGGGCCGTTCCCCACGCGGGTGGTGTACGCCTTGACGACCCCAAGCACGGCGTCGATCGCCGTAGGGCCGATCCCGGCTCCGACCGCCGCGCCGCCGGCCGTCGTGTTGGAGGAGGTCACGTACGGGTAGGTGCCGTGGTCCACGTCCAGCAGCGCGCCTTGCGCGCCCTCGAGCAGCACCGATTCCCCGCGCTCGAGCGCTTCCCAGACCACGCGTCCAGCGTCCACCGCGAGCGGCAGTAGCCGCGGGGCGAGCCGCTCGAGCAGCGCGACGTGCTCCCCCGGATCGCCGCGCTCGCTCGAGCCGAGCAACCCAAGGAACTCGTTGGCGGCCTGGACGCGCCCGCACACCAGCTCCTTCGCCCGGCCCAGGTTCCGCAAGTCGCCCACCCGGACGCCCCGTCGCCCGTACTTGTCTTCATAGGTGGGCCCGATGCCGCGGCCGGTCGTACCGATCTTCTCCCGAGCCTCGCGGGCCCGGTCGAGCAGCTTGTGGAACGGGAGCGTCAGGTGCGCGCGGTCCGAGACGTAGAGCTTGTGCTCGGTCCGGATGCCCCGCTCGCTGAGGGCGTCGAGCTCCGTGAAGAGCGTCTCCGGATCGAGCACGACGCCGTTGCCGACCAGGCATACCGCACCCTGGATGATGCCCGAGGGAATCTGGTGGAGCACGAACTCTCCGGCGCCCGTGTGCACCGTGTGGCCCGCGTTCGCCCCGCCCTGATAGCGCACGACCAGATCGGCGCGCTCGGCGAGCACGTCGACGATCTTCCCTTTGCCCTCGTCGCCCCATTGGGCGCCGACGACCACGACGCAGTGGGTCTTCGGTCCGAACATGGCTCCCCAGCAAAAAACGCCCCGGAAACGGGGCGTTCGAGTATCCTCCGACGGAAGCTAGACCCATGAACAGCGGGCGTCAACGCAGCCGATTCCCACGCTAAAGAGTGGGCCCGGCAGTTCGGTGCCCTTAAGGGCCGTGCATCCCGGGGCCCAGGCTTTCAGCCTGGGAACAGCGCGGACGCAACTCCCCGGGCCACCTCCCGCACCCCCGCCAGCGTCAGGCGCTGCGTCGAGTCCCGCGGGGTATGGACGATTGTCGCCGTGCCCCAATCGCCCCGCATGATCGTTACGCCCTCGCGAGCCGCACCGGTCAGCACGAGCCCGTCGACCAGCACGGGTAGCCAGCGCGCCCGCCGCGCGCCGAGCGCGGCGGTCACCCGCTCGATGGTGGGTCCGGCGCGATGGATGAAAGCGATCGTGACGCCGCGGTCGTCGACACCATCGAAGTTGACGATGCACGTGTCGCGGAGCAGGTTGGCCCGCTCCCGCACGAGCGCCCGCGCCCCGAGCAGGCCGTATTCCTCGGCGTCGGGGAAGAGCACGCCCACTCCCACGTCCGGCGGCAAGGCGTCCAGGGTGGCGAGGACGGCCACCACCCCGGCCGCGTTGTCGACCGCGCCGGCGGAGCGATTGGTCACGCGGTTCGCCACGAGCAACAGGATGCCGGCGACGCCGGCGGCGCCAACGAACAGGTCGGGCACGCCGGCGTGGACCGGACCGAGCAACGCGCGCACCGCCAAGGCGAGGAGCTCGAGCGCGCCGAGCGTCGCCAGCGCGGCGGCCGCGAGGCGCGTCGCCATGGAGAGGGGCTGGCCTTTCGAGTCGTAATGCGCGACGAGCCACACCGAGACGCGAGCCCGAGGGCGGACCCCGAGCACGTTGACGGCCTCGAGCGGCGCCCGCCCGAAGCGGTGTAGCAGCGATCGCCCCGTGAACCGGTGCTCCATCGCCACGAATCCGCGCGCCACGAGCTCGCGTTTCAGTACGTCCCGGATCTGCTGGTTCGCCGCCGTGCCGGTGAGTCGCGGAACCGCGATCGCGACGAGCAGCGCCCGGTAGTCCGTCACGCGGCGACGAGCTTCACCACCCGCTCCCGGTCCGACGCCCCCACGGGCGCGAGCGGCGGGCGCACCGGCCCGCCGTATAGCCCTCCCCCTACGGCGTCCATCGCCGCCTTCACTCCCGCGGGCCCGAGCTTCCCCACGACTTCCCGGTCGAGCGGTGCGAGCCGCTCCTGGAGCTTCCCCGCGCCTTCCCGGTCGCCGGCGCGGAAGGCGGCGAACACCTGGGCGCAGAGCGCCGCCGCGAAACACGCGACCGCGAGGATCCCCCCGTCGCAGCCCAGCTCCAGGGCGGCATACAAGAGCGAGCCCGAGCCGACGAAGACCGACCACTCGGGGGCCGCGTCGCGGTATGCCGCGAGGTTCTTCGCATCGCCCGACGAGTCCTTGACGCCGACGATGTTGGCGTGCGGCGCGAGCTGCCGCAGCAGGCCGGCCGCGATTGGGAGGTGCGTGTACTTGGGGATGTTGTAGACGAGCACCGGCACCGGGCTCGCGTCCGCCACGGCACGATAGTAATCCGCCAGGCTCGCGGGAGAGACGGCGGCGGAAAAGTACGCGGGAGGCCGCACGAGGACGGCGTCCGCGCCCTCCGTCGCGGCCGCCCGGGTCAGCGCCACCGCCTGCCGGGTGGACTCCCCGCCCGTCCCCGCGACCAGCCAGCGCTTGTCCGGCAACACCTCGCGCACCCACGCGACCATACGGCGCTGCTCGTCCGGGTCGAGCAGGGCCGACTCGCCGGTCGATCCCGCCACGACCACCCCATCGAGCCCCGCCGCGACGAGCCGTGTCACGTTGTGGCGGAGGTGGACGGGAGCGACCTCTCCCGTCGCGCTGTCGAATGGCGTGGTGATGGGGGCGAGCACCCCCACGAGCTGCCGCTCGGTCACTGGCCGGGAGTCGCCTCCGTGGCCGTAGCGGTGCGCGCGCGGCGGCGCACGGAGCGCATCTGCTTCTCGAAGTCCGCTGGATTGGTGCTCGCGGCGAGGGCCGTCTCGTACGTCACCACCTCGTCCGCCACCAGTTCCATCAGGTGCTGATCGAACGTCTGCATGCCGTACTCGTCCCGTGCCTCGCGGACGTAGTCGGGCAGGTCGGCGGTTCGGCTCGGGTCCTTGATCAGCTCGCGCACCTCCCGGGTGCAGATCAGGATCTCCACCGCCGCCACCCGGCCGCGGCCGTCGGCGCGCGAGAGCAGCCGCTGCGAGACGACGGCCTGCAGCGCGTCGCACAACCGCAGCCGGGCGGCCTCCTGCTCTTCGGGCGGGAACATCGAGACGACACGACTCAACGTCGTCACCGCGTCGGGGGTGTGCAGCGTCGAGATCACGAGGTGCCCCGTTTCGGCGGCTTTCATCGCGGTGTCGATGGTCTCCGCATCGCGCAGCTCGCCGATCAAGACGACGTCCGGGTCCTGGCGCATCGCGGCGCGGAGCCCCGCCCGGAAATCGTCGGTATCGACCCCGATCTCGCGCTGCGTCACCGAGCAGTTGATGTCGCGGTGCAGGAACTCGATCGGATTCTCGAGCGTGACGAT
>QHTS01000332.1 GCA_003220905.1 Gemmatimonadota bacterium
ACCGTTCCCCCCGCCCGCATCGCGCGGAGCAAGCCGCTGCAGCACGTCGGCCACGGCGCGGAGATTGATCTTCGCCATGAGCGCGCCGACGTACTTCCCATCCGCCTGGCGGATCGGTGCGGCGAGGGCGATCGCGGCCTTGCCGAGCCCCGTGTCCCAGTACGCCTCGCCCACCAACGCGTCACTCGTCCGAAGGCCGTTCAACCGATCCTGGGAGAACTGCACGCCGCTCATCCGGCCGCCGCTCGACGCCACGAACCGGCCGCGCCCGTCGACCACCAGCAGCCCTTCGCAATCCGGGCAGCGCTCGCGCACGGAGTTGAGGTATTCGCGGAGCCGGCCGACCGCCTCGCCGCTCGTTCCCTGGATCCTGGCCAGGTTTTCCGCCACCGCGTACGCCGTCGCCGCCACCCGCAGATCGCGCAGCCGATCGCCGAGCCACTGATCGATCTCCCACGCCGCCTGGGTGCTCGTGCCGCGCAGCTCCTGCGCGATCTGATCGCCGACCGACCTCCGGCTCTTCCGGGACGACACCACGGTCACGGCGAGCGGGGGCACGAGTGTCGCCACCACCGCGAACACCAGCATCTGGTTCCTGATGCTGTCGAGGTGGAACTCACGCAGCCAGCGCGCGATGGTCTCTTGCCAGACGGTCACGGTCGGTCGTCCTCCCGGCGTACAGCAAGATTCACTTTCCGCCACCCCCCGCAAGTGTGAGCCCGCTCACCGGCTTGAAACAGGACCGGCGCGGGCTCAACCTTGCGGCGACAGAATACTAGCGAGGGGCCAAGACTGCTTCGAGCGCGCCCAACCGCTCCGCCCAGAATTGCTTCATCCGCGTCGACGCCTGCCGGTCCGGCAGCTTCGCGTGCTGGACCTGCACCTGACTCTTGGCTCCGCTCCGAGCGGCGAAGCCCACCTGCACCGAGGTCATGTCCGGCCAGGTGATCCGCATGGACTTGTCGCGCGTCGCCGTGCGGACGGTCAGATCCACCGCGGGCAGCCACCGCGCCCGCGCGCCGGCATCCGACCACGCTCGGTACAGCCGGGAAACCGATGCCGCGAACGTTTTACTCTTGGTGGCCTCGAACCCGCCGTCACGGCGCTGGCCGATGGCGCGCAAGCCCTTGATGCGCTCATACCCGACGGTCACCGTCTGAGACCACCACCCCGGCACCTTGTACGTCTCGTGCACGTACTCGGCGATCCGCCGGTGCGGCCAAGTATGCGCCTGCACACGGTCGAGCGCCCTGACCCAACGCTCCCAGGTGCACCCCGTCTTGGCCTTGAGCGCGGCATCGCTCATCATGCCGGCCAGCTTGGCGTACGCGGGGGTCGGGGCCTGCTGCTTCGTGACCTGCTTCTTGGCGAGGAGATGAGCGCGGGCGGTGGTGTAGGATTCGCCCGTCTTCCGCATGCGAGCGCGAACGAGGCGCTTGAAATCCTTATTGGTCGGCATCGTGTCCGTCCTTTGGTCGGGCCACGGGCCACACGCCCCCCAGCAGCGACGCCCCGCGGCGACTCAAAGGTTTGCTCGATGCCAATCCGGGAGTATGCCCCCCTTTGCCTCACCAGGACCCCCGCTGGGGGAGGGTCGCCGAGGTTGGGCGTGGATCGCCGCCCGCCCTCTAGCATGCATCGCCGTGGCGCGGGGGGCAAGACCCGACCGACCGGCTATCGCTGGCGGGCGAACACCGCGCGCCACGCGCGGTCCTGGGCGGTCCACGTGAAGTGATCGTGGTCGACTACCGCCAGGGTGGAGGTCGGCGGAGGGGGCGGGTCGCCCGCACCGGGCGAAATGGAGATGGCGTAGAACGTGATGCTCGGCTGCGCATCGTCCGGGATCCCCGTGAGGAGCTCGGGCGCAGACCCGACGTTGTACACCGCGGTGCTGAAGAAGCGGTCGCTCGAGGGATCGAAACCGACCAGGCCTTGGCCCTGCACCTGGGAGTGATCGAGCACTTCGGTCCATTGCACCCGCAGGTCGTCGAACAGCGCCTTCACGACGCGGATGCCCGACACGTCTGGGGTGCCGCTGAAGTTCCCCGCGAACCAGATCTCGAACCGCCACGTTCCGACCAGATCGCCGAGCATGCCGCGGGCGGGTTCGACGTGAGACGTGGGACGAGCGACCGTCGTGCTCGGTCTGCCCCGCCCGGTGGCCTCCTTGGCGCCCTGGGCGGCAAGCCCCGGCGCGAACGCCGCGGCGGCAGCCAGCACCCACGCCCCGACCCGTGTGGACCCGCGAAGCCGACTCATGCCCATGGTGTTATACCAGCCATTCATGTTATAATGTATAGCTGCTATAATACGTCTGATTGTTATATATCGCAAGGAGGCGATATGCCACAGTATCGGGGTGAGAAGGTCCGCTACCGCCGCAGAGGCTTGCTACGCCTGCGGTTGCGGCAACTCCTGGACGCGCGCAGCCTCTCCGCCTATGGGCTCGCCAAGTTCACCGGCCTCAGCCTGAACACGATCTACCGGCTCACTCGGCCAAGTGGACGGTTCAGTCTCATTCGGGCCGATACGATCGAACGCTTGTGTGGTGCCCTCCGGGTGACCCCGAGCGAACTGTTCGAGTATAAGCGGCCGCCGGCGTCGTGATGTAGCTCGGCCCGCATTCCTCGAGTCCCTGACGGTCGTACTCGCCGTCGCGGCCGTCACGACCGCCTAGTCGGTCGACTCCTGCCCCGCTCAGCGCAGCAGGTGCGAGACCGTGTAGATCGCGAGCCCGACCAAGCCGCCGACGAGCGTGCCGTTGATCCGGACGAACTGCAGATCTCTCCCCACGGCCAACTCGAAGCGACGGGACGTCGCCTCCGGGTCCCACCCGGCGACCGTCTGGGCGATCAAGTCCCCGATCTCGTGGCGATACCGCTCCACCACCGTCGCCGCGAGGTCGATCACCAGGTCGTCGATCTCGGCGAGCAGACCCTCGTTCGTCAGCAGCGCCGCGCCGAACTCGCTCAGGCCGCGCTCCAGCGGCCCGGGCGCGCGTCCTCCGTCGGCCCGGGTCGCGTAGGCGACGATAGCGCGTCGGGTTGCCTCCCACAGGCGAGTGGACAGGTCGGCGAGGGATGGGTCGGCGAGCCATTCTTCCTTCAGCGCCTCCGCCTTGGCGATGACGTCGGGCGCGTGCTGCAGGCGCTCGACGAAGTCCCGCAGCGCAGTGTCGAACGCGGCCCGCAGAGGGTGATACGGATCGGCGCCGATGTCGCGCAGCAGGCTCTCCACGGTCCCGAGGATGCGCTGGAAGATCTGGTCGTCCACGACGCCGGGCACCCACCAGGGGCTCTCCGCCCGCACCTTGTCCCGGATCACGTCCCGGTTGTCGCGCACCGCCTCCGCGGCGAGGCGGACGGCCTCATTGAGCAGCGCCTGATGGCGGTCGTCGGCGAGGACCAGCGCGAGGGTCTTGCCGAGCGCCGGCGCGACGCGCGTCGCGCGGAGCCGGGCGCTGACCACTTCGTGCACCAGCACCCGCACGTCTTCGTCCGGCAGCGCCTCGAGGGTCTTCGCGAGACCGCCCGCGATCTGACGAGCGATGCGCCGGCTGTGCTCGGGATCGCTCAACCACCGAGCGGCCCGCTCGGCCGGCCGGACCGCCCGCAGGTTGGCGGCGATGACCTCGCGTGACAGGAAGTGATTCTGCACGAAGGTGCCGAGGATCCGCCCGATCCGCTCCTTGCGGGTGGCCACGATGGCGGTGTGCGGGATCGGCAGCCCGAGCGGATGCCGGAACAGCGCCGTGACTGCGAACCAGTCGGCGAGTCCGCCCACCAGCGACGCCTCAGCCGTGGCGCGCAGGTAGCCGAGCCACGGATACTGGCCTTCGAACGCGCTCGCGCCCGCGAACACCGCGGCCGCGAGCGCCAGGAGCCCGGTGGCTTGGCGCTTCATCGCGTCGAGCTGGGCCTGGCGCGCTGCGTCGTCGGGCCGGGACCACGGTGACGGTGAGGCCGGGGTGGTCGTCACGGAGCAATGATAACGGATGCGGTGTGTCGTCGGTGCAACACCACCGGACCGCGACCGCGATTCCGCCGCACGGCCGGGGATGCCGACCGCCCGGCCTGCTAGTTGCGGTGTTGGGGCAGGGATTTTATGACCGCCATCGCCCCTGCTCCGCCCCTGATCCTGATCGCGACCGATCCGGAGCACTCGCTCGCGGGGGTGCTGGACGGCGGGCGCTACGCCGTGGTCCAGGTGAATACGGGCACCCTGGCGCTCGAGTGCGTGCGAGACGTCCGGCCAGACCTGATCATCTTCGACGCCGAGTTGCCGGACATGTCGGGGATCGACGCGTGCCGCTTGCTGCAGAGCGATCTGCGAATCGGCCACACCGTGCCCACCCTCATCCTCGCTCCCGACAAGCCCACACCGGAGCAGCGCGTAGCCGCCCTGCGGGCCGGCGTCTGGGATTTTCTTCCCTATCCGCCGGACCCCGAGGAGCTCTCGCTCACTCTCCAGACCTACCTGCAGGCGAAGCGAAACGTCGACGTCGCCCTCGCAGCGGGCCTGGTGGATCCGGCGACAGGGCTCCACAGTCGGCCCGCCCTGGCGCGCCGGGCACGAGAGCTCGGCGCGCTGATGATGCGCGGGCGCGGGGCGCTCGCCTGCGTGGTGTTTGCCCTGGAAGCCGACCCGGGGGACCCAAAACCGGGAAGCGTCGTGGTCCGCAGCGCCCGAATGTCCGATGTCGTGGGGGCGTTGAGCCCGACCGAATTCGCGGTGCTCGCGCCGGCGACCGATCACGCCGGCGCGGTCAAGCTCGCCCAGCGCATCGGCGGTGCCTTGCGCGAAGTGTTCGGCGCGAGCGGCTCCGTCGCTTCCCCGTCAGCGCTCCAGGTCGGCTACGACGCCGTGACCAACCTGAAGTATTCGCCGATCGACCCCGTTGCCTTGCTCTTGCGAGCCACCACGGCGGTGCGAACCGGCACACCTGAGCCAGGCTGCCCGTGGATGCGTCGCTTCGACGAGGCCAAGGCGTCGGCTCCAGAGGAAGGGCCAGCGCAGCGGACCACCCCCTCCGGACTCACGCTCGGCAACCGGGGAACCAGGGCATGAAAGCGACGCGTCTCTGGCCTGCCCTCCTGCTCGGTGCCGCCAGCGCGCTGGCCCTCGGCTGTGGGGATCGCTCACAGCTCGGCGTCGCCGCCCAGGCGCCGACACCGCACAGCGACCTGATCGGTGGCCTGCTCGCGCCGTCGGGCCTGCTCACGTGTCGGCCGCTGCCGTACGACTCCACGACCCAGACCATCGGGCCCGATGGGGGCACGATTTACATCGGCTCGCACTCGCTCGACATCCCTGCGGGCGCACTCCCGTCTCCGACGATGATCACTGCCGTGGTGGCGTCAGGCACGGTGAACGCCGTCCGCTTCCAGCCCGAGGGCCTGCAGTTCCAGCGCACCGCGTACCTCACGATGAGCTACGGGAACTGCGACCTGCTCGGCTCGCTCGCCCCGAAACGGATCGCTTACACGACGGACGCGCTCGTCCTCGAGTACCTGCTCTCGGCGGACAACCTGTTCGCCGGACACGTCACCGGGGAGCTGCAGCACTTCTCCGAGTATGCCATCGCCTGGTGAGACTGGGGTGACCGCGCTCGCCCATGTTGCCAGGCCGCCCGAAGGGCCGCGGGCAGCCGACTTCCTTCATGCGGCGCGGGAGCGGGAGCGGGTGGCGTGTCTTCCCGAAGCGATCGCGTGCTACGAGGCCGCGATCGCGGCGGCCGAGCGCGCCGGAGATAGCGCGGTACTGGCCGAAGCGCTGCGGCGGCTCGCGGTGGTGCAGCGCCATCGCTCCGAGGCCGCGTCAGCGCGCGCGCTGTGCCAGAAGAGCTACGAGGTGGCCCGGCTGGCGGGCAACGACCTGCTCGCGGCGGAAGCGCTGAACACCCTGGGCGGCCTGCACCTCTCGGCGGGCGCACCGGACGAGGCGCGCCGGGTGTTTCTCGAGGCCCTCGAGCTCGGCGGATCGAGCCGGGAGGTGCGCGCGCGCGTGGAGCAGAATCTGGGCATCCTCGCGAACATCCGGGGCGAGTTCCACGAAGCCATCGCGCGGTACGAGCGGTCGCTCGACGCGTACCGGGACTGCGGCGATGAGCACGGGTGCGCGCTCGCCTACCACAACCTGGGGATGGTGAGCGCGGACCGAGGATGGCTCAACGCGGCTGACTGCTACTACCGGGAGAGCCGCGCCCTCGCCGAGCGGGTCGGCGACGTGTATCTGCGGGGCCTCTGCCTCGTCAATCACGCCGAGGTGGACGTGATGCGCCAGCGCTTTGAGAACGCGCGGCAGAAGGCGGAGGAGGCTCTGGCGCTGTTCGACCAGCTGGGTGCACGAAGCGCCAAAGCGGACGCCTATCGGGTGATCGGCATCGTATACCGCGAGACGGGCCGCATCGTGCTCGCCGAGTCGCGGCTCCGCTCCGCGATTGAGCTGGCCGTCGCCGCGGGCGCAGCGCTGGGCGAGGCGGAGGCCTCCCGAGAGCTGGCGGTGTTGTACCAAGCCATGGGTCGCAACCAGGACGCGCTGCGGCTGCTGAACACCGCCTCCCGGCTGTTCCAGCGGCTGGACGCGCGCGCAGACCTGGTCCACGTCGGCGGGAAGACGGCGGAACTCAAAGGCGTTTACCTGGACGTGGTGCGCGAGTGGGGTAGATCAATTGAATCGAGCGACAGCTACACGTTTGGCCATTGCGAGCGCGTAGCGCGGAACGCAGTGGCGATGGCACGCGCGCTGGGGCTCGACGACCAGGACGAGACGACGGTCCTCTTGGGCGCCTACGTCCACGACGTGGGCCAGTTGCGGATCCCCCACGAGCTGCTTCACAAGCCGGGGCCGCTCACGCGCGAGGAGCGCGAGGTGGTGCAGATGCACCCGATCTGGGGGATCGAGCTGCTGGCGAACGTCGAGTTCCCTTGGGACCTAAAACCCATCATCCGCTGGCACCACGAGCGGTACGACGGGACCGGCTACCCCGACCGGCTCACGGGCGATGCGATCCCGCTCGCTGCGCAGATCGTCGGAATTCTCGACGTCTACGACGCGCTCACGGCCGCCCGGGCCTATCAACCCGCGCGGACGGCGGACCAGGCGCTGGCAGAGCTCACGCGGTACCGGCGTTGGTGGTCCGACGCCGTGTTCGAAGCATTCCTGAAGGTCTGCCCGGGCTCACCGCTCGCGGGCACGCACTGATCCGCAAGGCGCGCTCGCTGATCCACGGTCGCAACGGCAAGCGCTTCCCGCAGGAGCGCACAGGCCTCCCCTTGAATCGGGCCGATCGTCACCGCCACCTCGAGCATCCGGAGCGCGCGAGCCGGCGAGCCGGTCGTGAGGTACGCTCGCGGCTCGTAGAACGCCAAGTTGACGAAGACCCGCGCGAGCAGACGCCGGGCACTGGCCGCCTCGAGACTGTCCCCACGCTCGATCGCCCGCTGTAGCTCGGCGATGCGCAGCTTGCCCGCCAGGGTTTGGAGCGCCGGCGGGTCGCGTTGCGATCGCGCCCAGGAAAAGATCTTCGGGAGCTCGATGCCCTGGCGCAGGTCCCGCTCGGCGAGTCGGTGCACTTCGGCCTCGTACCGGGCGAGGACGGCGTTGCCCCGCAGCGCGGCGGCCCGGGCGGCGGCAGCGCCCGCTTGGGGCCAGCGGGCGTAGTCCCGTACGATCGCCTCATCGAGGCGCGCGGCCTCCGCCCAGCGCCCCAGTCGCTCGAGCTCCGCTGCGCGCGCCACTTCGCCACCGAGCCGCAGGCGGACCCAGCCCGAATCCGTCGCCCGGAGGCCGCCGAGCATGGCGCGCAGTTCCAGCCATTCGAGCGCGTCGCCGCACAGGTCCGGTGGCGGCCAGCTATGCGGCCCGTCGAACGCCACCACGCGAAACGGTACGCGCGTCGTCCGGAAGCGATCACCCATTGCGAGCACTTCCTCGTAATTGAAGTCTCGCGTGCCGGCGGCGCCGAAATAGGCAAACGTGGAATCACCCGCGAACGCCGTCTCGGGACCGCCCAGCGCGAACCCCAGCGCCCCGCCGACGGCGATGACCCCAGCGACGTGGCCGCGGAGCGCGACCGCGAACCCCAACGCCGCCCGCGCCGTGCCGGAGAAGCCCGCCAGGTACAACCGAGTCGGGTCGAGCGACGGGTGCGCCTGCGCCCACGCCAACATCGCGTTCACGGCGTTGACGTTGGGCTCGGGCGGACCGTCGCTCAGCGTGTTGTAGGAG
>QHTS01000333.1 GCA_003220905.1 Gemmatimonadota bacterium
TGGGGGTAGCCCGCGACCGCGGCGGGGCTCGAAAAGCTGCCGCCGCCGCCCGGATCGCCGTTCACGAGGTCGATCAGCGACGCCGGTCCGCCCGTGGGCGCGATCAGCGCGTCGAGCTGGTGCTCGGCCATCACCGTGTCGATCCCCTGGGTGCGCGCGAGCAGATGATTCTTGTCGAGCGCGCGCAGGTAGTCCTGGTCGGTGAGCGGTCCCTTGGCCTGCGCCTGGACGAAGATCTCCTGCCCGAAGTAGGGCATCTCCTTCTCCTTCGTGCGCTCGTTGAACGCGATCAAGTCCGCCAGCGTCTTCGCGCCCGCCGCGGGAGCCCACTCGCCGAGGTACTTGTTCAGGTCCGCCTTGAATTCGTACAGGAGCACCGCGAACTCGGACTCGTCGAACTGGCCCGCGGTGGCGATGTCCGCAGGGTCCACGACCACAGCGCCGAGGCGCTTGAGCGCGTCGATCGCGCCCTCCATGAGGGCGTCCGTGGCCGGGCTGTAGCCCATGAACCGGGAGCGACACACCCCCAGGCGCGCTCCCTTCAAGCCCGCCGGGTCGAGGACGCTCGTGTACTCGGTCCGTGACCGCCCGGCGCTCGCGGCGGTCGCCTCGTCGCGCGCATCGACCCCCGTGAGCGCGCCCAACAGCGTGGCCGCGTCCGCCACGCTGCGCGCCATCGGGCCGGCGGTGTCCTGACTGTGGGCGATCGGGATGACCCCGGTCCGGCTCACGAGACCGAGCGTCGGCTTGATTCCCACGATGCCGCAGCAGGTGGACGGCGAGACGATCGAGCCGTCGGTCTCGGTGCCGATCGCCACCGCACAGAGATTGGCGGAGACGGCCACCCCCGAGCCGGAGCTCGACCCCGACGGCGTGCGATCGAGGGCATAGGGGTTGCGGCACTGACCGCCCCGCCCGCTCCAGCCGCTCGACGAATGGGTCGAGCGGAAGTTGGCCCACTCGGAGAGATTCGCCTTGCCCAGCAGGACGGCGCCCGCGGCCCGCAGCCGCTCGACCAGGAAGGCGTCCCCAGGGGGCGCCACCCCCGCGAGCGCGAGCGAGCCGGCCGTGCTCTGCATCCGATCCCGCGTCGCGACATTGTCCTTCACGAGCACCGGGATGCCGTGCAGCGGCCCGCGCGGGCCTTTGGCCTTGCGCTCGGCATCGAGCGCGGCCGCCTGCGCGAGCGCGTCGGGGTTGGCTTCGAGCACCGCCCGCAGCGCCGGTCCCTTCCGGTCCAGCTCTTCGATCCGCTGGAGGTAGGCCGTCACGAGCGAGCGCGCGGTGTACTTCCCCGACTCGAGTCCCGCCTGCAGCCCGGCGATGGTGGCCTCCTCGAGCTCGAACGGCGCCGCAACCCGCTCGGTGGGTCGACGGACCCCGCGCGCAAGCGCGGGGAGCACGGGGCCCACTACTGCGACTGACCCGCTCACTGTCGCGTGCTCCAGAAACGCGCGGCGGTCCATCGTCCAATCGCTCATGGCGGTCTCCTCGTGGAATGACAGGCGGCGGGAACGGGGCTAAACTTGCTGCCACTCGGACGTGACGGCCAGCGATGCTGCAGACGGTCGGAGGACAGTCGGACGTGGGGAAGCTCCGCCGGGTCGCCGTGAAGCACGCGCGTGACGCGTTCGGTGACGCGGCCGCGGTCGATCGCCAGTGGCGCGACCTGCGCTACCTCGCCCCCCCGGACGTCACGGCCGCGACGCCCGAGTACGAGCGCTTCCTCGCACTGCTCGAGGCCGCAGGCATCGAAACGTTGGGCCTCCCGCCCGACGAGACAGTTGGTCTCGACTCGCTCTACGCGCGGGATGCGTCCATCGTGTGCGATCGGGGCGTCATCCTTTGCAACATGGGCAAGCCGCAGCGGCGCACCGAGCCCGCCGCCCAGGAGGCCGCCTTCCGCGCCGCCGGGATCCCGATCCGAGGCCGCATCACCGGCGACGGCACCGTCGAGGGCGGCGACGTCTGCTGGATCGACGAGCGCACGCTGGCCGTGGGTCGGGGCTACCGGACCAACGAGGCGGGGATCCGCCAGGTGCGTGACCTCGTCCGAGACTGTGTGGACGAGGTCGTCGTGGTGCCCCTGCCCCACTGGCATGGCCCGGAGGACGTCTTCCACCTCATGTCGATCGTGAGCCCGATCGACCGCAACCTGTTCCTCGTGTACGCGCCCCTCATGCCGGTGCCGTTTCGCGAGGCGCTGACCTCCCGCAGCATCGAGCTCGTCGAGGTGCCGGATCCCGAGTTCGCAACGCTGGGGTGCAACGTGCTGGCGGTTGCGCCGCGCGAGGTGCTGATGGTCGCCGGCAACCCGGAGACGCGCGCCCGGCTCGAGCGCGCGGGCGTGACGGTGCGTGAGTTCGCGGGGCGGGAGATCTGTCTCAAGGGGGGTGGCGGGCCGACGTGCTTAACCCGACCGCTGACGCGGGACCGGGGGTAGCCCCCCGGCAGGCGCCTCGGTCTTTATATTGGAGCCGAACCCCGTCTCTCGGAGGGTGCCATGTCGAGAACCGTCCTGGCGGCCGCGGCCGCGGTGTTGATCGGTCTCGCCGCGTGCGGTGGCGGCAAGCATTCGGCCAAGCCTGCAGCGACGCGGTCCAAGACCAGCGCGACGCCCGCCACATCCACGCAGAAAAAGAAGACGAGTACCAAGCCCGACACTACCCGGCACAAGAACCCGCTGACCAACAACTAGCCGGCGGTCAGGCCGACAGCGCGCGCAGCTCCGCCTCGACGCGCTCGCGCTCGACCGCTTCCCCGAGCGAGTCGAACAGTTCCCGGGCGCGCTCGAGGTAGGCCCGGGCTTCGTCCTGCTGGCCGAGCCGACTGCGGAACAAACCGTACGCGTGGTACACCTGCGCCTCCGTGGCCACCGAGTGCTCCACGGCTCTGGCGAGCTCGATCGCCTGCTCGAAGAAGACGAACCCCGTCTCGTCCCCCTGGGCGCCGCGCAGCCGGCCCATCAGCGTGTAGATCTGCGCCAGGCGGCGGATCACGTGGCCGCCGATAGCCACTTGTTCGGCGCGACGCAACTCCGCCTCGGCTTCGAGGAGCCGGCCTGCCTCGAGGTCCAGCTCCGCCAGGTTCAAGCGGATCGACAGCTCGAGGCGCGCATCCCGCGTCGCCCGTTGCGCCCAGGCCAACGCTTCTCGGTACGCGGCCGACGCCGCGGTGTGGCGCCCGAGCTGGGCGTCCAGCAGTCCCTGCTCGTTCAGCACGGACGCCATCTCGTCCGCGAGGCCGGCGACTTCGAAGCGCTCTCGTGCCCGCCGCAGGAACTCGCCCGCGGCGGCAAGGTCGCGTTGCTTCCGTGCCAGCACACCAAGCTGTCGCTCCAACCGGCCGGCGCGGGGCGCGTCGCCCGCAGCCTCGGCGAGTCGGAGTCCCCGGCTATACCACGCCTGCGCACCGCCCCATTGTCCCTGCGCGAGCGCCACGTCTCCCAGCCCCTCGGACGCCGCGGTGGCCCCCGCCTGATCGAACTCCGACTCGGCGAGCGCGAACGAGCGCTGGAAATGACGCGCGCCCGCGGCATACTCGCCCATCGCGAGACACACGTAGCCCAACGCACGCAGCGCCTCCACCTCCGGGCGGCGATCCTGGAGCGCTTCCGCGACGCGGAGCGCCACCTCGTACCAGGTCCGCGCCTGGGTGTGCCGGCCCACCTCCTCCTCGAGCCGGCCGGCGCGCAGCAGCGCCGCGACCACGCCGGGCGCGTCGCCGCGCTGCTGGCATTCGAGCGCCTCCACGTACCCCTTGAAGAGCACCTGCAGGTGCTCCATGACGCGGTGAAACGCCTGCGGCATCCGGCGTCGCAGCTCGTCCGGGTGGACGCCACGTTTCCCCAGGGTGAGGTAGGGGCCCGAGCTCGACCACAGCGTGGCCTCATCCGGTCGCGCGATGGAGACGAGCAGCGCGCGCAGGGGCGCGAGCGCCTCGAGCTCGGGCATCAGCGCGAGCGCCTTCTCGACCCGAACGGGCGGGGGCCCGGTCACAACCCGTACTCCTTCATCTTGCGCGTCAGCGTGTTGCGATGGATCCCGAGGATCTCCGCGGCCGCGCCGATCTGGCCGTTGGTGTGGGCCAGCACGCGGGCAATGTGCCGCGCCTCCGCCTCTGCCAGGGTCAAGAGGCCGCCCTGGGGCCGGTCGGCGAGGGTGGTCTCCTCGCCCCGCAGCTCGTCGGGCAGGTGCTCGGCCCGCAGCGTCTCGTCGGTCGCCACGATGACGGCGCGCTCGATCACGTTGCGCAGCTCGCGCACGTTGCCTACCCAGGCGTGCGCACGCAGCAGCTCGAGCACCCGGTCCGAGATGGCGTGGATCGTCTTGCCGTAGCGTTCGGCGAACAGGCGGACATAGTAGGCGGTGAGCAACACGAGATCGTCTCCGCGCTCCACCAGCGTGGGGAGCCGGATCGTGACGACCGCGAGGCGATAGTAGAGATCTTCGCGGAACCGTCCCTGCTTGATCGCCTCCTTGAGATCGCGGTTGGTGGCCGCGATGAGGCGCACGTCGAC
>QHTS01000062.1 GCA_003220905.1 Gemmatimonadota bacterium
AACGCCGCCGCCTCGGCCCACGTGAGTGGTTTCGGCAGTGTCGGGATAATGGCGGTATTCTGCTCGGGGACGATGACATACTCCGCCAGGGTCCCGGGCCGGTGCTCACCCAGGATGCCGTAGTTGACACACAGCGAGTGCTCACCGGCGCGGCAGTACTCACAGCGGTAATCGGGGATCCCCGGGTTGATCATCACCCGGTCGCCGGGCCGGACCGATCGGACGTCGCTGCCCACGGCCTCCACGACGCCGGCACCGTCGGCACCGAGGATATGGGGATAGTGGTACTCGTGAGGTAAGCCCCGCATGACGAAGAGATCGAGGCGGTTGAGGGCCGCCGCACGCAACGCTATTCGAACCTGCCGGGCCTCGAGGGGGCCCGCAAGATCAGGGACGTCGGCGATCTGGAGTTGGTCGAGGCCGCCGATACCGCGGATCACCCAGGCGCGCATGGTGTTGGGCGCCCACCCCCCGCTACGGCATGAAAGCGGGAGACACCATCTGCTCGGCGCCGGTGGTCGGGATCGGCACGGGCGCGCCGCTCCCGGCCGCACCGACCGGCTGGACGTACACCCTGAATACGTTCTTCTGCACCGCGACGACGAGCCCCAGAAGATCGCCGGCGGGCGAGACCGTAAAGTCCGCGACCACGAGGTCCACACCTGAGAGCGGGGTCACCTTCCCGGTGGCGAGGTCGACCTTGACGACCTGCGTGACGGTGCGGCCGCTCTCCTTCTGCTCCAGCAGGTAGGCGAGCGAGCCGTCACGCAAGAAGCGGGGCGCGGTCTCCTTGCTCTGCGGGCCCCGGGTGACGGGACGCTGGCTCGAGCCGTCTTTCGACATCAACCAGATATGGTTGTTGCCCTCGCGGTTCGACACGAAGGCGATGGTCTCCCCGTCCGGCGACACGGTCGGCTGTGAGTTGTCGGCGGGCTCCAGGGTGAGCTGCACCGCGTCCGAGCTCGTGATCGGCTGCAGGAAGATCTGGCGGTGCCCGGTGCGCAGCGAGTGGAACACCACCGCCTGACCGTCGGCCGTGAACGACGCATCGCCGTCCGCTCCCGGTGAGTTGGTGAGCCGCGCGGCGCTCGTGCCGTCCGCGTCCATGATGTAGATCTCGGGTTGCCCATCGCGTGTCGAGGTAAACGCGATCCGGGAGCCGTCCGGGGAGAACGCGGCCTCGGTGGCGACCGCAGTGTCGTCCATGACCTTACGGAGCTGCGCCAGGTTGGCGCGCTCCGCCGCATAGAGCTGGAAGCGGCCGGTGCGCGAGCTCGCGACGACGATCTCGCCCTGGACGAATACTTCGGCAACGGCGCGCCTCCCGCCCGGCGCCGTCGCCGTGATGCGCGCGTGGCCGTACGACGCCGTCGACACGGCGCCGTCCTCGGCGACCGCGACAACCGGCGGGTTGTCGGACGCCCAGGTGACGCCGGTGGCGGGGCCGATCACGACCCCCGCCTCGTCAGCGAAGCTCGCCCTCAACGGGTAGCGCCGGTTGAGCGGGAGGCCGAGCCGGGCGGCAGAGAGCTTCAAGCCCGCGGCAATGACCCGGATCTGCCACGTGACCACCAGGCCCGAGCCAGGGCCCCTGACCACCAGCGTCGTCTTTCCGGCGCGCTTCCCCGTCAGCGTGCCCGACGCCGGGTCGAAGCTCGCAAGCGACGTGTCCCCGACGGTCCAGCGGAACGGCGCTTCGGGCACGGGAGTCCTGTCGGCCGCGAGCGCCTGGACCTGGAACTTGGTCGTTCCCTGGATCGGAAGCGGCACATCAAGTTTGTACGTTGGACTGACTGCCAGCTGCTCCACCGTCCGGTGCACCACGATGTCAACCGTCTTCGTTTGCAGCAGCCCGACGACGCTCAGCGTCGTCCGCCCGGGAGCCACCGCGGTGACGACCCCGGTGAGACTCACCCGCGCGACGCTGGGATCCGCGGCGGACCACTGCAGGGCGAGCGGGCTCACCAATCGGCCGCCCTGCGCAGGCACCATCACATGGAGCGTATCGACGTCTCCCGGCGACATGACGAGAGGAATCGGCTCCTGGATCGCGATGTCGCTCGGCTGCACGACAATCGGCGCCGTCGCTGTGAGGCCACCCGAGCTCGTGACCTGCACCGTTCCCTGGCCGGGGGCGAGTGCGACGATCACGCCGTTCTGGTCCACGCTCGCAATATCCGGGCGCAGGGACTTCCAGGTCACAGCCACCGGAGCAGCCGGAGAGCCGTCGTCCCTCAGTGCCCGTGGCGACACACGCGTATTCTCGGAGGGCAGCAGGTACACCGTGGGCGGCTCGATCCGGAGCACCGCAGCCGGTCCGGAGCCCACGACTTGACCGGCGAACGGGTCCGCGCCGGAGGGAGCGGGCGCTTGCCCCGGCCCTCCCGCCGGCGGGTTGGCTCCGCTGGCGGGGGGCGTCGGTGGGGGGGCGGCGGCCGCGCCTACCACCTGGACCGCGGCCTGGCCCTTTCGTGTGCCCGCCCGGGCCTCGACGATCGCCACGCCTCCGCCCACACCCGTCACGGTCCCATTGTTGTCCACCCGCGCCACCGCGACGTTATTGGACGACCAGATGAGGCGCACCGTGGGGATCACATTCCCGGCGCGGTCGAACGCCGTGGCGAGCAACCCGCTCCGCTCCCCGATTCTGATTGTGACCGACGGGGGGGCCACCTGGACTTCAGCAATATTCTGTGCCGACACCGCGCCCGGATAGGCGACGACGGTGAGGAGGAGGATGCGCCGAGCCGTCATAGCGGCGCGAAGGTAAGCGCGCGTAAGTGCCGTTGTCAAGCTAACTTGTCACGAAACACGCGACACCGGTCGAGCCGTGGTGTTCTCGCCCGCGTCCACTTGCGTGGGAGCATTCCCGGGGTAAGCTATAGGCCACGCCCACCGACACCCAGCGGAGGAGAGATCATCCGATGCTCGCGTCAACCGATTTTTCGGAGAGCAGTTGGACTGGCTCGGGGATGATGGAGCCGATGTACCCGCCGGCACCCTCAATGCCGCCGGCCCCCGCGCCGATGCGGGATGAGCCGATGTCGGCGCCCCGGCCCAAGCCGGCGAAGAAACGGAAAAAGCCGTCGAGACCCAAGGCCAGGAAGAAAGCGGGCAAGAAGCGGCCCAAGGCCCGGGCGAAGCGAGGCGGCAAGGCGAAGCGGAAGAAGACGGCAAGGAAGCGTCGCCGCTAGAGATCCTTCAGCGTCAGTGCGCGGGAGCGCCTCTTGGATGGCTCGACCATCTCCTCGAGGCGCTCCCGCGGTACGTTTGCCTCCCCTTTGAACGGAGCGGCCAGACGATGCGGGTGGCGGAATGGCGAGGTCCTTGGACGTGGAGCGCACTGCTCGTGCTCGCCTGCTCGGCCCCAAAGATCGTCCCTGGAGATCCGCAGGCCGAGATTGCGGCAACGCTCCAGCGGAGCGCCCGGGATTGGAACCGCGGCGACCTCGCGGGCTTCATGAGCGACTACGCGGAGGATTCCCTCACGAGCTACGTATCCGGCGGGCACGTGCAGTACGGTTGGCAGCCGCTGTACGACCACTATCGGACCACGTACTTCGCGCCGGGCAAACGCCGCGACTCGCTCGCGTTCGCGGACGTGCGCGTGCGCCCCCTCACGCTCGATCTCGCGCTTTGCACCGCCCGCTTCCAGCTCTTGCGCGGCGACTCGGTGACCGCGAGCGGGCCGTTCACGCTCATCCTCCAGAAGCGTGAAGATCGGTGGCAGATTCTGCACGACCACACGTCCTCGGATCCCAAGTGACGCCTCGCGCATCCCGCATCTCGCATCCCGGCCTCCTCCTCCTCCTCCTCTTCGCGCTCGCCTCCTGCAACTCCTCGAGCGACGTCATCGCCCTCGAGGGAGCGACGCTCATCGACGGATCGGGAGGCGAGCCGGTGCGGGACGCCCTGGTCCTCGTCACGCAGGGGCACATCCAGGCCGTCGCCCGAGTGAACGAGATCCCCGTACCGCGCGGCGCGCAGGTCGTGAACGTCATCGGCAAGACGATCATCCCGGGGCTGATCGACTCTCATGCGCACGTCGAGCGGTGGGCAGCCGAGCGTTACCTCGCCTGGGGCGTCACCACGGTCCGCGACCTCGGCGCGTCGAGCACCGACTCCGCCATCGCGCTCAAGAACGACTTCGACCTAGGCTCGGTGTTGGGCCCGCGGATGCTCACGTCGGGGGCCATGATCGACGGCGCCCCTCCGACCTACGGGGCGGCGACCGCCGTGAGAACGCCCGCCGAGGCGCGCCGGGCCGTCGATCTGCGCGCGGTGGCGGGGGCAGACCACGTCAAGATCTACACCAAGTTCACGGCCGACCTGCTGCGACCGCTCCTGGACGAGGCGACCACGCTCCGCCTCCCCGTGGCTGCGCACCTCGGCAAGATCGACGCCCTCACCGCCGCCAGGGCCGGCGTGGCGTCGCTCGAGCACATGGCCGGCGTCGTCGCCGCGGCGAGCCGCGACCCCACCCCGTACCTCAGGGCGCACGACCAGTTCCTGCGCGGCTGGACGACCGAGGAGAAGGGCTGGGCCGCGCTCGATTCCGCTTCGCTCGCGCGTACAGCGCGTGGGCTCGCGGCCACCCGCGTCGCAATCGTGCCCACGCTCGTGGTACACGAGATGCTCTCGCGGCTCGACAACCCGACGCTGTTGTCGCGCCCGGGCATGGAGGACGTCCCGGCCAGCGCGGCGAGCGTGCGCGACGTCGCAGGGCTCTTGCGCCGGACGGGGTGGCGCACCGCCGACTTCCAGGCGTTCCGGCGATCGCGCGGTCGTCAAAACCAGTTCGTCCGCGAGTTCAAGCGCGCGGGCGGGCTCATCGCGGCCGGCTCCGATGCCGCGAACCAGCTGCTCGTGCCGGGCCTCTCGCTGCACGAAGAGCTGAGTCTGCTCGTCGCCGCCGGCTTGACGCCGGTCGAGGCGCTCACCGCGGCCACGCGGAAAGGTGCCGAGCTGCTGCGCGCCGACTCGCTCGGCCGGGTGGCCGCGGGCAAGGTGGCCGACCTCGTCGTGCTCGACGCCAACCCGGCGGCGAACATCGCGGCCACGCGCCGCATCGCTTGGGTCATGCTCCGGGGACGGATCCTCTACCCAGACTCGCTGAGGAGAACATGGACAAAGTAAGGCTGGCTCTCGCCGCCATCGTCTTGCTGGGCGGTTGCGGGAAACGTGAAACGGCAAGCGGGACGGGTGCCTACGACCTCGTCCTCAAGAACGGCTGGATCGTGGACGGCAGCGGCAATCCGCGCTACCGGGGAGACGTCGCCATCCGGGGCGACCGCATCGCGGCGGTCGGATTCCTGAACGGGGCGGCGGCTCGGGAGACTCTGGACGTGCGCGGGCTGGTGGTGGCTCCCGGCTTTATCGACATGATGGGCCAGTCCGAGATATACGCCCTGATCGACAACCGCCTCTTCAGCAAGATCACGCAGGGCGTCACGACCGAAGTCACCGGCGAAGGCGGGTCCGTGGCCCCGCTGACCGACCGGCTGGTCGTGGACGACTCGGATGCCATGAAGAAGTGGCACTATCGCGAGGACTGGCGCGACCTGGACGGGTATTACGCGCAGCTCGCGAAGCAGGGATCGACGCTGAACATCGCCACGTTCGTGGGCGCGACCCAGGTGCGCCTCGCGGTGGTGGGCAAGGAGAACCGGCAGCCGACCGAGGCCGAGCTCGCGCACATGTCGGCCATCGTGGATACGCTGATGGAGCAGGGAGCGCTCGGCGTCTGGACCGCGCTCGAATACGCCCCGGCGAGCTATTCCAAGACCGAGGAGATCATCGCGCTGGCCAAGGCGGCCCGGCGACACGGCGGCATCTACGCGTCGCACATGCGGAACGAGGGGATCCGGATCGACGATGCGCTGGACGAAGTGTTCCGCATCGCGCGCGAAGCCGACATCCCGGCCGAGATCTCGCACTTGAAGCTCGCGGGGCGCGCGAGCTGGGGTCGGATGCCCCGCGTGCTCGCCCGGATCGACTCGGCTCGGGCAGCGGGGCTCGACGTGACCGCCGACCAATACCCCTACATCGCCGGGGCGACATCGCTCGACGCCGCGATTCCGACGTGGGCCGAGAGCGGCGGGTGGGACTCGCTGCTCGTGCGGTTGCGGAACCCCGAGACGCGCGCCCGCATCCAGGCGGAGATGCTCCACCCCACGGACGGGACCGAGGGGTTCTACAACGAGGCCGGCGGCGGAGGCGGCATCCTGATCACGGGCGTGTTCCAAGACTCGCTCCGGTACATGCAGGGAAAACGGATCAGCGAGATCGCGGCCGCTCGCCACCGGGACCCCATCGAGACCATCTTCGACATCGTGCTCGCGGAGGGCGGCCATCGCACCGATGCGGTCTATTTCCTGATGAGCGAACCGGACGTGCAAACCGCTATGAAGACCTGGTGGGTGGCGGTGAACACCGACTTCCCGGGCGTGGCACCGGACGGGCCGCTGGGGACGCAGTCCGCTCACCCGCGCGCCTACGGCACGTTCGCCCGGATCCTCGGCCGCTACGCGCGTGACCAGAAGCTCTTCCCGCTCGAGTTCGCGGTGCACAAGATGACGGCGTTGCCCGCTCAGCGCGTCGGGCTGTCGGGGCGCGGGTTGCTCAAGTCCGGGATGGCGGCCGACATCACGGTGTTCGATCCCGCGACCGTGGCGGACAAAGCGACGTTCGAGCAGCCGCATCAGCCGTCGGTCGGGGTTGCGTATGTGTTCGTGAACGGGCAGAAGGTTTTGGACCATGGCAAGCTCACGGCGGCGCGCCCCGGTCGCGGCCTGCGCGGGCCGGGATACGTATCGCCGGAGCGGCGCGGCAAGAAGTGACGCTCGGGCGGCTGGTGCTGGCGTGGCTCCCCGTGGCGGCCTGGTTCGTGATCGCGACGCTCGGGATCCCGGTGCTCATTGGATCGCTTGCCCAGGGTGCCGCTCAGGCCGGAGCGGGGGCTGCCGCCCCGCGAGGGTCCTGGAAGTGGTCGATCGCCGAAGCCGGACTGCTCACGTTGTTCGCGTCGCTGTGGTTCGACTCGTTGGGCAGCGGCGCCTGGTGGCTGGTGTTCGCGCTCGTCGGAGCGCTGGCGACGATCCCGACGTGGTTGCCCCCTCGGTTCGAGCCGCTCCCGCGCCGGGCCCGCGTCGCGGGAGCCTGCGCCGATGTCGTGCGTTACGTCGTCGCCGGGGCCATTCTCGCCTGGAGACTGGGATAGAGTATCTTCGGTGGACCCATGTCCACCGAACCCATGACCGCCATCCGGCTGACGCGCTACTCGCACGGCGCGGGCTGAGCCTGCAAACTCGGGTCCTCCGAGTTGGCGCAGGTCTTGCGCTATGTGCCGGTCGCGACGGATCCCCGGATCCTCGTCGACGCCTCGAGCCGCGACGATGCCGCCGTCTTCCAGATGGCGCCGGATCGCGCGATCGTGGCGACGGTGGACTTTTTCACGCCGATCGTGGACGATCCGTACGACTTCGGGCGCATCGCCGCGACCAACGCGTTCTCGGATGTGTACGCGATGGGCGCAACGCCGCTGCTCGCGCTCAATCTCGTGGGCTGGCCGCGCGAGGCGCTGCCGTTCGAGCTGTTGGGCGAGGTGCTGCGCGGCGGCGCCGACGTGGCGCGCGCCGCCGGCGCGTTCGTGCTCGGCGGCCACTCGGTGGACGATCCCGAGCCCAAGTACGGCATGGTCGCAATCGGGGAAGTGCATCCCGACCGGATCGTGAGGAACAGCGGCGCCAAGCCGGGCGATGTGCTGGTGCTCACCAAGCCCCTCGGCACGGGGGTGCTCACTACCGCCCTGAAACGCGATCTCCTGACCGAGCAGGACGTAGCGCCCGCCGTCACGGCGATGACCACCCTGAACGCCGGCGCGGCGCGCGCCATGCTCGCGGTCGGGGTGCACGCCGCGACCGACGTGACCGGGTTCGGCCTCCTGGGCCACCTGCGGACGTTGCTCGAGGCGAGCGGGGCGGCGGCAGAGGTACGCGCAGTGGCCGTCCCGCTCCTGCCCCGCGCGCGCGAGGCGGCCGAGCGCGGAGCGATCCCCGGCGGCACCGAGCGCAACGCAGCGAGCGTCGCCGACACGGTTCGGGTCGCGGCTGGCGTGGACCAGACGGCGCGCCTGCTCCTCGCGGACGCCCAGACCTCGGGCGGGCTGCTGATCGCCGTAGCGGCGGAGCGGGCGGACGCGCTCGTGACGGCGCTTCGCCGCGAAGCGACCCCGGCGGCCGCAGTGATCGGTCGCGTGGTGACCGGGACGCCCGGCGCGATCGCCGTGGTGTGACCGAGCCGTGAAGAGCGCGATCCGCGAGTTCCGGCGTCTCACCCCCGACGCGCTCGACGCGCTCGAGCGGGCTGTGCGGGAGCGGCGGCGGGTGGCGTTGCGCCGCCACGGGACGGAGTATGTGGTCGTCGCCGAGGGACTGAATACGCTGGGGCGCGACGAGGCGCTGGAGGGGAGGCTGCCGATGACGGGTGAGCTGCTGGCGTTCCCGCTGCACGAGCTCGAGTCGTTTGCGGTGCTGCCGTAGCCGTGTTCACGCGTTTGCTGGTGGGACTCGATGGCAGCCCGCGGGCCGACGCCGCGTTCGAGCAGGCGGTCCAGCTCGGCAAGCGGTTCGGCAGCACGATCATCGTGGCCTACGTGCGCGAGCCCCACGGACATGAGACGGACGGGCCCGCGATGCTCGACCGGGCGCGCGAGCGGGTGCTCGCGGCCGGCCTGAACGTCGAGGTGACTGCGCTGACCGGCGAGGCGGACGTGGAGCTCGCCTAGCTCGCCAAGACCGCGGACGCCGTGCTCGTGGGGCGCCGCGGGGTGACCACGAAGGGCGGCGCCCTCGGTCCGACCGTGACTTCGCTCATCCGCATCGCCGAGCGTTGCGTGATCGTGTGCGGCGGCCTGCCCTCGCCGATGCAGTCAATCGCGGTCGCCTTCGACGGGCACGACACGAGCCGCCGGGCGCTCGAGCGCGCGATGCAGTTCGCCACCGTCGCTGAGAGCACCGTTCACATCATCCACGCCAGCGACGACCGAGAGGCAGGGCTCAAGGTGGTGGGCGTGGCGGAGGCGACGCTCTCGATGCAACGGGTGGCGTTCGTCACGCATGTGGAGGCGGGCAAGCCCGGCGAGGTCGTCGCCCGGGTCATGCAGCGGACCCGCTGCGACTCCCTGTTTGCCGGCGCGCACATGAGCCACGAGGAAGGCCGGCCCAGCGCGGTGGTCGTGTCCCACGCGGAGGAGATCTTGCGACACACCGACATTCCGGTGGTCATCCAGCCCTGACATGGCCGGCGCGCCCGGGGGAGGGGAAGGGGAAGGGGGGGGGCCCCGCGTCCAGGTCCACGCCGATGAAAGCTGCCTGGGCAACGACAGCACCAAACCGAGCCCTGGCGGCAATGCCGCGCTGATCGAGGCGCCGGCCGGGGACAGCGTCGCGCGGTGGGACTTCTACGAATCCTCCGCACAGACGACCAACAACACGCCCACGTCGTGTACGTTTCCGACTCGCAGTACCTCGTCAAGGGGATGAGCGAGTGGGTGGCGGGGTGGGAAGCGCGCGGCTGGAAGCGCAAGGGCGGAGTCCTCGAGAATCAGGAGCTCTGGCAGAAACTGGTCCAAGCCGCGGCCGCGCACCAAGTCGAGTGGCGATGGATCGAGGGTCATGCGGGGCACGCCAAGAACGAATACGCCGACGTCCTCGCCACCCGCGCGGCGGAGCGTCAGGAACGCTCGAACGGGCTGGTGCCGTCGGGGTTCGACACTTGGCTCGCCCAAGAGCGCGCCCGGGGGCGCTACACGGATTACGATCCCGATCAGGAGCTGCATGAGCGTCTTTAAGGACGGGGTGTCCGCCAATTCGCACTTCCTCAACGTGCTGCCTGACGGCACCGCCGCACCGCCCGTCGATCGCATACCGCTGTACGAGGTGTACATGCGCATGGCCGAGGAGTTGGCCAAGCGCTCCACCTGCGCGCGGCTGCAGGTGGGGACCGTCGTGACGGACCAGGTGCTAGAGAACGTGCTCGCGATCGGCTACAACGGCAACGCGCGCGGCTTGCCCAACCGGTGCGATTCGGCCGTGCCGGGGAGCTGCGGGTGCATTCATTCGGAGATGAATGCGCTCGTGAAGGCCCCGGGCAGCGTGCGCGACAAGGTCGTGTTCGTGAGCGCCTCGCCCTGCGTGATGTGCGCGAAGTTGATCATCAACTCGGGCGTGACGCACGCGTTCTACCGGAAGGCCTACCGCGACCCCTCGGGCATCGAGGTGCTCCAGCAGGGAGGCATCGTCCCGGTGCTGTATGACCGCTGGGTGCGGGAGTGGCGGTGAATCGAGTGCGGAATGTGGAATGCGAAGTGCGGAATTGAAGTGCAAGGTCGATCCCACAGGGAGGTCCCCTATGAAGCATGCCTCGTTGGCTGTCCTTGTCGCAGTCGCGTTGACCGCAGCGCCGCTTCGAGCGCAGTCGCTCTTGTACCGCCCGCCGAACCTGGGCGGCACCTGGGTACCCGACGCCGGGGTCGTGCAGTTCAACTTCGTGCACCGGTTCCATGTGAGCGAGGGGCCGGTCAACGAGGTGCAGAACTTTCCCACCTTCACCTTCGCGACCGGCGTCGGACACGGTCTCGCACTTGGCTGGCGGTTCGGAACCAATTCGATCATTGGTCCAGGTCGACTCGATAACAACGAGAGCGAGTGGTTCGTGCGCTGGCGGGCGCACGGCGTCGAAGGGCGTGACGGTTTCGGCGTCGCGGTGACCGCAGCGTACAACGAGCTGGCGCAGAGCGGAGACGGAGAGATCGGCGTCGACTACACCGTCCGACGGCTCACGCTCTCGGGTGCGGTTCGCGGGATGTCCCACCCGTTTCGCGAACCCGACGCGAAAGCGGCCCTGGCGGGGGGTGCGGTGGTGCGGCTCACCAACTATATCGCCATGAGCGCAGACATTGGCTCGCGCGTCAGCCCGGCGACGCGCGCGGTTTGGAGCGCCGCGATCAACTTCCTCATCCCGGGATCCCCCCACACGTTTTCCCTCCAGGCGAGCAACGCGGCCACCAGTACGATCCAAGGAAACTCGCAGGGCTTGCTGCGCTTCGACGGCTCGAGCCAGATCCTGTACGGCTTCGAGTTCACGATCCCGCTGCACTTGAAGCGGTTCAGCCCGTGGTTCCACGGCTCGCCCAAACCCGTCGCACTCGGCGCGCCGGCCGGCGCCGCGATCGCGGCGGAAGTCGACATGGCCGCCATCAAGTTTACCGTCGAGACGGTCACCATCTCCGCCGGGCAGGCGGTGCGTTGGACTAACCGCGACCCCGTGGAGCACACCGTCACGTTCGACGGCGCCGCCGAACCGGGCTCCCCGGTCATCCCGCCGAACGGCAGCTACGTCCACCGCTTCGACAAGCCGGGCACGTACACGTACCACTGCACGCCGCATCCCTTCATGAAGGGCGTGGTCGTCGTGAAATGACGGACGATCTGGATCGGTTGTTCGAGCGGTTGGTGAGCGTCCTGGCCGACGACGCACCGGGGCGGCTGGCCGTGCCGTTCCCCGCCGCGGAAGTGTACGAGCGGCTCGTGCCTTACCGCTCGAACCGCTCGATCCTCAAGGTGGCGACGCACCAGGACTACGAGATGGCGGTGCTACGGCTGCTCGCGGGCGAGCGGGGCTACACGTCGCTCGAGCCGACCGAGGTGCAAGACGCGCTGCGGCGCGAAGCGGGGGAGGCGAATCCCGACACCGCTCTGTTCCGCCAGTTCCCCGACGCCATCCTGAGCCTCAACCGGCTCGCCGCCGAGCGGTCCCTGCGGGGCGATCGGGCCTACGCACCACCGCCGCCGCCCCCGTTGGCGCCACCGCCCGAATCGGCGGAGGCCGCCGATCGGGAGCAAGACCAGCTCGAAAAGCCGCCGCTCGCAGGCGCGGCGTTCGAGCTCGCCGAGCAGAGCGAGACGCCGCGCCAGTGTCCCTACTGCGGCGAAACCCTCCCCGGCAGCC
>QHTS01000334.1 GCA_003220905.1 Gemmatimonadota bacterium
GGCCGGCAGGGACCCGCCACGCACGCCACGCGAGTCGCTCGGCGCTGGCGCGCGCGTCGAGGCCGAGCGAGTCGAGCGAGCCCTCGAGCCTGAGGAGCAAGCGCGCCGAGCCGGCCAGCGGCGCGTTCTCCGCGACGTCCCCGCCGGGATCGTTGAGCGCGTCAGGGGCACCGCCCGCGAGCCAGCCAACGAGCGGGTCGAGCGCGTTGAGACTGTCGGCGTCGAAGTCGAGCGCCAGCTGGCCCCGCGTCCCGCGCGCCCACCCCAGGGAGCCCGACCCCGTAGTGACGAGACCCGACTGCGCGACGCGCAACGAGTCGACGTACAGTCGTCGGTCGGCAAATCGCACGCGCACGGCGCCCGAGTCCACGCCCGCGCCGGCGAGCCGCGATGGCTCGAGGATCGCCTGCACCGTCCCGAGCGGCGGCACCGCGCTGTCGCCCACAACATCGCCCCGGACGGTGAAGCTCAGGCGTGACGGGGGAGCCACGCGGCCGAGCCAGTGCGCGAGGTCCAGGTCGCGGGCCGTGACCTGCAGGTCGTGCGCGCCGTAGTGCGGCAGGTCGAGCATCAATGTCCCGTCGCCGCGCACATCGCCGCCGCGGGAGTGCAGATCGACGTGCGTCTCGAGCGCGCCGAGCGGGCCGGCCAGTTTCACGGGCCCCGTCACGGCGCCCTGGAGCGGGAGCGTCGGGAAGCTGCCCCGCAACCCGTCGAACGACAGCGAGTCCGCCGTGACGTCGGCATAGATGCCGAGCGCGTCACTCCGGGTGTCGAGACGCACGCTCCCCGTCAGCGCGCTCGGGGGCCGCTCCCCGTCCCGGTGCTCGAGCGTGCCGGCGAATTGCGCGTCGCGCAACGGCCCGTTGAGCGTCCCCGTGGCCGAGAGAGTCCCGTGCAGTCGCACCGCCGGAGCGAGCCGCGCGACCGTGCCCAGGTCGATGCTCGACGCCTCCACCGCAAACGCTTGAAATCGCATGCCGTCGGCGGCCTTGAGGTTCACTTCGCCCTTCCCGCGGATGCGGGTTTCGGGCCATCCCGGAACGAGCGAGTCGCGGAACGACCAGTCGGTCTCGAGGGCGAGGGCCGCGAGCGGCCCCGTGGCAAGCGTGTGTCCGCTGAGCCGGCCCGCGAATGGGAGCGTATCGAGGAACGGCCGGGCGAACTCGACGTCGAAGTCGCGGGCATCCAGGTCGGCGTCGCGCAGCGCGACGAGCCCCGAGTCCGCGGCGCTGAACGCGATGAGCTGGCCCGCGACCGTGCCGCCGCCGTACGCCAGGCGCAGCGGGTCGAGCTCGACCTCGAGCACGCGTTCGCCGTGCGAGCGGAGCCGCACGTCGCCGGACACGACGCCGGCACCGGAAACGCCTGCGAAGCGCCGGTCGATGAATTGGAAGTCCTCGAGGGTCGCCGAATCCGCGCGCAGCCGCAGATCGAACAGCAGCGGGCCATGCGGCCAGCGAACCGTGCCGCGCGCGTCGCTCAGCGCGGAACCCGGCAGCCGCACGCGCGCGAGCCGCACGTCCATCGAGTCGCCGATCACCCGCAACCGTCCCGCCACGTCCACCAGCCGGACCACGGGGTCCGAGCTCTCCATGGCCAGCCGGGAGATGTCGATGCGGATTCCCCGCTCGCGCGGGGAGGACACCTGCAAAGCGGACAGCCGCGCGTCGAGATGCTCGAAGCGGCGGATGCGCAGTCGTCCATTCGGGTCGTCGCTCGCGATCTCGAGGCTCGAGTCGCCCGGCTGGGCGCGCGCGGCCTGCAGTCGCAGCGTGACGGTGCCGTCCGTGATCCGGACGTTTCGGAACAGGATCAGCGTCGCCGGCCCATGGGGCCCTCGGTCGGGCTGTCCCCCGCGGAGCCGCAGCAGCTCCTCGATGTTGAGCCGGCCGTTGGGGTGCTGCACGATGTTGATCACCGGCCGGCGCAGGTCGAGCTCGAACAGCACCACCCGGCCGGCCGCGAAGTCGAACGGGTTGTAGCTCAAGTTGGCCTGCGGCAACCAGGCGACGAGCGTCGTGTCCGCATCGAACAGCCGGACCTCAGTGAGGGTCAGCCCGGTCAGGAGCGACCCCCGCACGTCGCCGATCTCGACCGTCCCGGTGAAGGCCTGACGCAGGGCCCCCTCGCTGACGCGCGCCAGCAGCGCGCGCCCGGCCCCCGTGCCGACCAGCGACGAGAGGGCTCCCAGAAAACCGGCGAGCAGCCCCACCAGCGTCCACAGCGCGGCCCCGAGCGAGCGCCGTATCATCTAGAACGCCTGCCCCACGGCGAACTGGACGACCACCCGCCGCCAGAAGCCCGGCGGCAACCCCGGATGGATCCTCAGTCGCGTCGCCTTGATGCTCTTGTTCGTCTTGTTCAGGAAGTACAGCGTGCCGGCCTCCTGCGGATAGCCGTTGTAGGCCGCGTCCAGCCGCACCGGGCCGAGCGGCGTGATGAACCTCAACCCCAACCCCGGCGTGACGCGCAGGCCGCTGACCGTGGTCCCGGTATCTCCCCGCTCCCACACCTGCCCGACGTCCACGAACAGGCCCAGGCGCACGCGGTCCGGAAAGATCGGCGCCGGAACGCGCAGCTCCACGTTGGCGGTGAACACCGTGTTGCCCCCGGTCGGTGACGCCCGGATGTTCTTGTAGGCCGTGTCGACCCCCGTCACTGCAATGCTATCGGACACGTATACGCGGGGCCCCAGCTCGTTACGCGCGTAGCCCCGCACGGAGTTGGGCCCGCCGGCGTAGAAGCGCTGATCGGGGGGGACGAATTTGACGCTGTGGGCCGACAGGCTGGGGGGCTGCGGCAAGATCGTGCCGCCCCGGATCCGCCACGCGAACGCGCTGCGGCGCGCCA
>QHTS01000061.1 GCA_003220905.1 Gemmatimonadota bacterium
CAACGTCATGGAGAGGATCGTGAACCCCACCTCGCGCGCCCCCGTGAAGGCCGCGTCCAGCGGGGGCGTGCCCTTCTCCATGTGGCGCACGATGTTCTCCAGCATCACGATGGCGTCGTCCACCACGAACCCGACCGACAGCGTGAGCGCCATCATCGAGAGGTTGTCGAGGCTGTAGTCGAGCGCGTACATGACCGCGAACGTGCCCACGAGCGAGAACGGCAGCGCCAGGCTCGGGATGATCGTCGCCGACAGGTTGCGGAGGAAGAGGAAGATGACCAGTACGACCAGCGCGAGCGTCAGGAACAGGGTGAACTTGACGTCCGTAAGCGAGGCGCGAATCGACTCCGAGCGGTCGGAGCGGAGCTGCAGGTCGACGGACGCCGGGAGGAGCTGCTTGAGGCTCGCCATGACCGTCCGCACCCGGCCCGCGACCTCTACGGTGTTCGCGCCCGGCTGCCGCTGAATGGCGAGCACGATAGCACGGCTGCCGTTGAACCAGGCGGCGCTCTTGTTGTCCTGCACGTCGTCCAGCACGCGCCCCAGGTCCTGCAGGCGCACGGGCGCGCCGTTGCGGTAGGTCACGATGAGCGGCCCGAACTCCGCCGCGCTCTGGAGCTGCCCGTTCGCCTGCACCGTGTAGGCGCGGTGCGGGCCCCACAGGATGCCCGTCGGCAGGTTGACGTTGCCGGCGGCGACGCCGTCCGCGACCTCGTCGATCCCGATGGCGCGCGTCGCCAGCGCCTTGGGGTCGAGCTGGATCCGCACGGCGTACTTCGCGGCGCCGTACACGTTGACCTGCGCGACGCCCGAGACCGTGGACAGGCGCTGCGCGATGAAGGTCTCGGCGTACTCGTCCAACTCCGGGAGCGAGAGCGTGCTCGAGCTCATCGCGTAGTAGATGATCGGCTGGTCGGCCGGGTTCACCTTCTGGTACGAGGGCGGCACGATCCCGGTGGGAAGCTGACGCAGCGTCTTGGAGATCGCGGCCTGGACGTCCTGTGCGGCGGCGTCGATGTTGCGGTCGAGGGTGAACTGCAGTGTGATGTTGGTGCCCCCGAGGCTGGAGGAGGAGGTCATCTGGTCCACCCCGGCGATCGTCGAGAACTGCTTTTCGAGCGGCGTCGCTACGGCGGACGCCATGGTCTCCGGGCTCGCGCCCGGGAGACTCGCGTTCACCTGGATGGTGGGGAAGTCGACGTTCGGGAGATTGCTCACCGGCAGGAGCCGGTAGGCCATCACGCCGAACATGAGGATGCCGAGCATGACGAGGGTCGTCATGACAGGCCGCCGGATGAACAGCCCGGAGATGTTCATTTATCTCCCTCCATCGCGCGCGCGGGGTCGGCCGAGCCCTTCACCTCGACGGGCGCGCCGTTCACCAGCCGGACCTGGCCGTCCGTCACGACTTCGTCTCCGGGCCGCACGCCCTGGGCGATTACCGTGTAGGCGCCGGCCGGGCGCTCGACCGTGACGGGCTGCGAGCGCGCGGTGCCGTCCTGGTTCAGCACGAACACATACGTCCCTTGCTGGCCGGTCATCACCGCCTGTGCCGGGACGACCAGCGCCTTGTCGTCGATGTACAGCTGCAGCCGGACGCTCAGAAACTCGCCCGGCCACAGGGCGTTGTCCCGGTTCGGGAACTCCCCCTTGAGCAGCACCGTGCCGGTGCTCGTGTCCACGCTGTTGTCGACGAACGTCAGCACGCCTTCGCTGAACACGGTGTCGGCTTGCGACGGGCTCGCGAACACCGGCAGCTGGTGCTGGCGGTAGCGCTGGATGTCGCCGAGGTGCTTCTGCGGCACGGCGAAGCGCACGAGGATCGGCCGGATCTGGTTGATGACCACCAGCGGATCCGCCGCGTTCGCCCGCACCAGGTTGCCTTCCCGCACCAGCAGACGGCCGGTCCGTCCCGCGATCGGCGCGCGGATCGCCGCCCACTCGAGGTTGAGCTGGGCGCTCGCCACGGCGGCGGAGTCGGCGCGGACGGCGGCCTGGAGTGCTTCGGCGGCGGCCCGTTTCGCGTCGTAATCCGACTTCGTCACGTAGTCCTGCTTCACCAGCTCCGCGTAACGCTCCGCATCGGCCACGGCACTCTGCGCCTGCGCGTGGTCGCGGGCGAGCATCGCCTTGGCCTGCTCGAGCGTCGCCTGGAAAGGGCGCGGGTCGACCTGAAACAGCAGCTGTCCCGGCGCCACCTCGTCGCCTTCGCGAAAGGCCACGTGCGTGAGGATGCCCGACACCTGCGATTGCACCGACGCGGTCCGGCGCGGCTCCGCCGTGCCGGTGGCGCCGATCTCGTAAGGGACGGGGCGCTGTTCCGCGCGGGCCACCGTCACGGGCGCGCGGGACGGGGCCCCGGCGCCCTTGCGGGAGCAGCCGAGGGCGAGGGGCAGCGCGAGCGCTGCGACGACGGTCGTGAGCTTCATCTATCGCTTCGTTCCGGTTGTGTCGGACTGGAGGTGGAGGGGGCTGCCGCCGTCGAGCCCCAGGATCCCGACATCGTGCGCGAGCTGGGCCAGGGTAGTGTACCACGAAAACCGAGCTTGAATCGCCTGGGCGCGCGCGCTCGCGAGCGCCGCCTGTGCGGTCAGCAGGTCGAGCAGGCTCCCGGCGCCGGCGCGGTAGCGCCCGAGCGCGACCTGCTCGGACTGGGTGGCGCTCGCCAGCAGATCGGCGCTGGTGCGGACCTGTTGTGTGGCGGTGCGGAGCGCGTAGTAGGCGTTGAACACCTGGTACACGACCTGCTGCTCGAACCCGAACGCCCGCCGCTCCGCCGCCTCGGCGGCCGCCGCAGCGGCTTTCACGTCGTAGATCTGCGCCCCTCCGGAAAAGAGCGGGATCGAAAGCGTCAGCGTGGCGTTGTAGCTGTTCCTGAACGCCGTAAAGGCGCTGCGCGTGGTATCGTAGAACGACGTCTCACCCGTGGTGCCGCCGACACTGAGCGAGGGCAGCGCCTGGGAGCGCGCCACGCTCACGCGGGCGCGCGCGGCCCGTGCACCGGCGCGCAAGGCCGCGAGATCGGGTCGCTCGCTCACCGCGCGCGCGATGAGCGCGTCCACGCTGTCGGTGATCCCGAGCGGGAGGGCCGTGTCGGCCGGGACCTCGATGTCGTAAGGGACGTTGGCCGGCAACCCCATCGAGAGTGCCAGCGCGCCGCGGGTGCTGTGCAACTGGCCCTCGGTGGCCTGGAAGGCGAGCTGCGCCTGCGACAACGCCGTCCTGGCCTGCAGCACGTCGGCGATCGTCGAGAGCCCGACCTTGTGCCGCTGGTTCGCCGCCTCGAGGTTCGTCCGGGCCTCCTCGAGCGTCGTCCCCTGTGCGACGAGCAGGGCCTTGGTTCCCATATACTGGAAATACGCCGCTTCGACGCCGAGCACCACGTCTTGCAGCGTCGCGTTGTGACTCCAATCGGCGGCGAGGAGTGCCTCGCGCGCCTCGCCGATCGCGCCGCTGCGGCCGCCGAAGTCGAACAGCAGCCACGAGAGGTTGAGTGTCGGACCGTAGAAACGCTGCTTCGTCGCCGTTCGACCGCCGGAAGGCACCGTCCTGATGGCGGTCGCGGTGCCGTCGAGGGACAGGGCGGGATAGTATTGCCCCTGCGCCGCGCCGTAGCTGGCGGCCGCGGCCCGGGCGTCCGCCCAGGCGGCGCTCGTGGCCGTATTGTTCCGCAGCGCGATGTCGATGACGTCCGTGAGCTTGAGCTGCGCGATCCGCCCAGCGAGGTCCGTCGGCAGCTCCGGGGGCGGCGCCGCGTGTGCGGCGGCCGGCTGGCGGGGGGGGTTCCAGAACACGTTCGGGGCGGGCGCCGTGCCTGCGACGCCGCGCACGCCCGGCGTCCCGCAGCCGAGCAGCACGGCCGCTGCGGCGACGCCGAGGGTTACAGGCCGCAACGTCTGAGCGGCCGCGACCCTGCGGGCCGGGACGTCTGGCGGACGAGTCGCGAGCCGAGCGAGCATTGTACTCTGCACGAAAGAGGGTTTGGGCGGGGCCGCGGTTCCCATTATACGCATACCCGGCGCCGCTCGTGGACCATACGCTGCCGGGAGGGGAGGCGCCATGTCGGACGGGTCACGCGTGCGGCTCGACCGGTGGCTGTGGGCCGCGCGCTTCTTCAAGACCCGCGCGCTCGCGGCCGCGGCCATCGGTGGCGGCAAGGTGGAGGTGGGCGGCGCGCGGGCGAAGCGCGCGAAGCTGCTCGTCGTCGGCGACCGGCTGCGGATCCGCCGCGGCCCGTTCGAGTACCGCGTGGTGGTGCGCGCCCTGTCGGAGCACCGCGGCCCTCCGGCGGCGGCGGCGGCGCTCTACGTGGAGGACGCCGAGGGGAAACGGTTGCGCGAGCGACTCGCGGAGCAGCTGCGGGTGGCCCCGTCGCTCCGGTACGAGGGGAAGGGCCGGCCGACCAAGAAGGAGCGGAGAGAGATCGAGAAGCTGAGGGGAGACTGATTCACCGACGGCTGAGGGCTTTCAGCAGTTGTATCTGGCCCGTGTGATACAAATCGTGCGAGGCGATGCCGTACACGTGCTGCGCGTTCGTCCAGGTGGACCGCCACCCCCGGGCGTTGAGCCGCGCCGCGGGAAAGCGAGCGATGGCCGCCCGGAGCAGCCGGTGCTGCTCCTTGAGCAGCGCGACGTCGCGCCGCCACGCGGCCGCGTCGGGCTTCGCGGGGAGCGCCGGCCAGTTGCTCCCGGCGCGCGGAAACACGAGCCCGGGATCGCGCCTCAGGCGGCGGCGCACGATGTACTTCCAATAGGCCGTGTGCAGCACGATCTCCCAGATGTTGTGGCGGCGACGGCCGGGGCGCCACAACGCCTCGCGCGGCGTGAGGCCGCGGACGGACCCCCACAACGCGCTGCCGTGCCACGCCTTGCGATCGAAGGCCTGGTCGAAGAGGTCGAGCAGGAGCGCGATGCG
>QHTS01000336.1 GCA_003220905.1 Gemmatimonadota bacterium
CGGCACCGGCACGAGCCCGCCGACGACGCTCGGGAGCGCGCCTTCCATGCCGGCGACCACGATGATCACCGCGGCGCTGCGCAGCAGTTCCGTCTGCGTGAGAAGGCGGTGGATGCCGGCGACCCCGACGTCGGTCAGCCGCGCGACCGTGTTGCGGAACGCCTGCGCGGTCACGGCGGCTTCCTCCGCCACCGGGAGGTCACTCGTCCCCGCGGTCACGATGAGAATCGTGCCCCGCCCCGTGGGCTCGGGCTCAGGTGTCGGACGCAGGTAGACGGTGCGCCCCAGCTCGTTCACTAGGGCATTGGGGAACCGCGCCGCGAGCGCCGCGCGATGCGCGAGCTCGGCGCGCGTCGCCAGAAAGCTCCCGGCCGCCGCTTCGAGCCGCTCCGCGATCGCGACCGCCTGCTCGGGGGTCTTGCCCTGACACAAAATCACCTCCTGATGCCCCTGCGTCGCGGGCCGGAGGTGATCGATGGAGGCGAACGGGAGGCGCTCGATGAAGCGCCCCAGGTCCTCGAGGTTCACGCCGCCTGCTCCACCGCGCTTCCGGCGAGATAGGCCGCGAAGATCGCTTCCGCCTGCTGCATCGAATCGATCTGGAAGAGCCGCTCGCGCAAGCCTGCCGCACCCGCGACGCCCTTGGTGTACCAGCCGAAGTGCTTGCGGAACTCGAGCGCCGTCTTGCGGGTGTCGCCCTGCAGCCTGAGCGCGAGGCGTGCGTGCTCGAGGGCGATGGCGAACCGCTCCTCGGGACTGGGGTCCGGCCGCGCCGGCCGGCCGGCGATCAGGTCCCGGGCCTGCGAGAAGATCCAGGGGTTGCCGAACGAGCCGCGGGCGATCATGACGCCGGCGCAGTTCGTGTGCGCGCGCATGGCGACGACGTCTGTCGCCGTGGTGATGTCGCCGTTTCCGATGACCGGAATGTCGAGCGCCGCGACCACACGGGCGATCTCGTCCCAGTTCGCAGTCCCTGAGAACATCTGGGTGCGCGTGCGGGCGTGCAGGGTGAGGGCCTGGGCACCGGCCTCGCGGCAGCGGAGGGCGATGGTGACCGGATCGCGCTGCGCGTCGTCCCAGCCGCTCCGGATCTTCACGGTGACGGGGAGGTGCGTTGCACTTCGCACCGCCCGGATGATGCGCTCCACCAGATCGAGATCCTTCAAGCAGCCCGAGCCGCCGTTGTTCTTGACGACCTTCTTGACCGGGCAGCCGAAGTTGATGTCGATGAAGTCGGGCCGGCCGGCCTCGGTGACCATCTCGGCCGCGCGCGCCATGACCGTGGCGTCCGCGCCATACAGCTGAATCCCGATGGGGCGCTCCGCCTCCTCGAACCGCATGTCCTCGAACAGGTGCGCGAGGCCGCGGGCCACGCCGACGGCCGAGATGAATTCCGACACGACGACGTCCGCCCCGAACCGCCGGCACAACAGCCGGAAGGGGGACTCGGACACCCCCGACATGGGGGCGAGGAACAGGGGGAAAGCGTGCCCCGTGTGGTACGGGAAGTGCATGAGACACAACGTAATGACGCGTTGCGCGAGGAGCAACCAGCCATTACGTTTCGCCGCCGTTTCGACCGGAGGGACTAGGACGTGCGCTTGCGTGAGTTCTTTGCCGAAGACGCGATCAATCTGCAGCTGCAAAGCACCACCAAAGACGACGTCTTGAAGGAGCTCGTGGGCCTGCTCAAGCTGGACGACAAGTCCGAGCAGACCCTGGTGAAAATGCTCAAGCGCCGCGAGACGCTCGGGTCGACCGGGATCGGCCAGAATATCGCGATTCCGCACTGTCGCGCGCTCGCCGTGAATCGCCTGCGCGTGGCGTTCGGCCGGAAGCTCGATGGCATCGACTTCAACGCGATCGACGGCAAGCCGGTGCACTACTTCTTCCTGATCGTGGCGCCGCCGCTCGAGGTGTCCAACCAGTACCTCCCCGTCCTCGGCAAGATCGCGCAGTTCGCGAAAGAGCCCGATGTGCCGGGGAAGCTTTCCGTGGTCGCTACTGCGAAGGAATTTCTGAAGCTGTTGGAGGATAAGAACATCTAGAGGCGTTATACGACGCTACGACGCTACGTTGTAAGTGCGTTCCTTTGATCGCCGTCGCGCTGAAATGGTTCTTGAGAAGCCACCGCATCCCCATATCGTCGCCGCATGGGGGACTTCCGGGATTTGCGTGCGTGGCGCGAAGCCAAGAAGCTCGTTTTGCTCTCCCGAGATGCAATCCGCAAGCTCCCATCAGACGAACGGTTCGCGTTGGGAGACCAATGGAGACGTGCAGCGTACAGCGTGGCCCTCAACATTGCCGAAGGAGCGAGTAGGCGCGGCCCACGCGAGTTCCGTCGATACCTGGACATCGCACGCAGTTCGCTGCACGAAGTGGAGGCAATTCTGGAACTTGTCGATCTCCTCGAGTATCTCCCGAGCGAAGACCTCTCGGCGCTCGGTGCCACTCGGGACAGTTGTGCCAGGCTGGTATACGGGCTGCTCCGAAGGATGGCTGACCGTTGAAGCGACATCTTGCAACGTAGCGTCGTAGCGTCCTACAACGCAGTCACGCGTCGTGGCGTCGTGTAACGCTTCTATTCCCATTCAATAGTCGCCGGGGGTTTAGAACTCACGTCGTACACCACCCGATTCACTCCCCGTACCTCGTTGATGATGCGATTGCTGATCTTGGCAAGCACCTCCGCCGGAAACGGATACCAATCCGCCGTCATCCCGTCCCGACTCGTCACCGCCCGCAGCGCCACCACGTGATCGTAGGTGCGGAAGTCACCCATCACGCCGACCGACTTGATCGGGAGCAGCACCGCGAACGCCTGCCAGATCTGGTCGTACAGGCCCGCTGCGCGAATCTCCTCGATGTAGATCGCGTCCACCCGGCGCAGCAGATCGAGCCGTTCCTGGGTCACGGGCCCGAGCACGCGGATCGCGAGGCCCGGCCCCGGGAACGGATGCCGGCTCACGATCTCTTCGGGCAGGCCGAGCTCCCGCCCCACCTGGCGCACCTCGTCCTTGAAGAGCTCGCGTAGCGGCTCGATCAGCGTCCAGGGGAGATCGGGTCGCAGGCCCCCCACGTTGTGATGCGTCTTGATCGTGACCGAGGGGCTGCCGAACGGCGACGCGGACTCGATCACATCGGGATACAGCGTTCCCTGCACCAGGAATCCGACGTCTCCCGGGACGTGCTCGGCCGCCTGCTCGAACGCGTCGATGAACGTGTG
>QHTS01000335.1 GCA_003220905.1 Gemmatimonadota bacterium
CAGCCGACCACGTTCCGCACCGGCGACACGCCGCTGCCCGACACCGTCATCCTCACGCACAAGCTCACGCGCGACTACGACATGGGTGGCGAAGTGGTGCACGCGCTGCGCGGCGTCGAGATCCAGATGCGGCGCAACGAGTTCGTGGCCATCATGGGCCCGTCGGGCTCGGGGAAATCGACGCTGATGAACCTCATCGGCTGTCTCGACACGCCGACCGCGGGTGAATATTGGCTCAACGGGCAGCAGGTGAGCGACCTGTCGGACGACGAGCTCGCGCACATTCGCAACAAAGAGATCGGGTTCGTGTTCCAGACGTTCAATCTGCTGCCGCGCGCCAGCGCGTTGCACAACGTGGAGCTGCCGCTGATCTACGCGGGGGTGGCCGCGAAGGAGCGCCGCGCCCAGGCGGCCCGGGCGCTCGAGCGCGTCGGGCTCGCCGACCGGATGACGCACAAGCCGAACGAGCTGTCGGGCGGGCAGCGCCAGCGGGTGGCGATCGCCCGCGCGCTCGTGAACGACCCCTCGATCCTGCTCGCGGACGAGCCGACCGGGAACCTCGACTCCGCCACCGGCGAGGAGATCATGCGGCTGTTCGAGGAGTTGCACGACGCCGGTCAAACGATCGTGCTGGTCACCCACGAAGCCGACATCGCGGCGCACGCCTCCCGGCAGATCCACCTGCGGGACGGGCTCGTCGAGCGCGACGTGCAGACGAAAGGCAAACCGTGAAGCGATCCTTGGTGTTGCTGCTCGGCCTCGCCGCCTGCCACAAGGCGCAGCCCGCGGCGCTGTACGAGAAGATCCCCGTGGAGCACCGGGACATCGTGGTCGCGGCCTCCGCTTCGGGCGCGATCCAGCCGATCCTCACCTTGAGCGTGAAGTCGAAGGCCTCGGGCGAGATCCTCGACATGCCGGTGCAGACCGGCGACGACGTGAGAAAGGGACAGCTGCTCGCGAAGATCGACCCGCGCATCCCGCGGAACGACCTCACACAGGCCGAGGCGGGCCTCGCGGTCGCCAAGGCCCAGCTCGACAACGCCACGGCGCAGCTCAAGCGGAGCGAGGCCCTGTATCAGAGCAAGTCCATTGCCGAGACCGACTTCGAGGCCGCGAAACTCAGCTACGCGACCGCCCAATCGGCCGTCGTCAACGCCGAGGCGAGTCTCCAGACCGCGAAGGACGCGATGGAGGACACGCAGGTGCGCGCGCCGAACACCGGCACCGTACTCGAGCTCGATGCCGTGCTCGGCACGGTGATCTCGAGCCCGACGCGCGACGTGGGCGGCGGCACCGTCATCCTCAAGATGGCGAACCTCGACACCGTGCAGGTCGAGGCGCTGGTGGACGAGACCGACGTCGGCAAGGTGCAGTCCGGGATGCCGGTGACGATCACCGTAGACGCGTTTCCCAACCGGCCGTTCGACGGTACCGTCCTGAAGATCGAGCCGCAGGCGCAGGTCAATCAGAACGTCACGATGTTCCCCGTCATCGTCAACATTCTGAATCCGAACCACCAGCTCAAGCCGGGGATGAACAGCGAAGTCGAGATCCACGTCGGCGATCGGCGGAACGTGCTCGCCGTGCCGAACGCCGCGCTGCGCACGCCGCGGGACGTCGCGTCGGCGGCGCAGGTGCTGGGGCTCGACCTGCAGACCGTGCAGCAGCAGCTGGTGCAGGCCGAGACGCCGCGCTCCGTCGCGCGGGACACGGCGGACGCCGGCAAGCTGCACGCGGCCGAAGCGACCAAGCCGGGAGCGCGAGCGACGTTCACGACGCCCAGCGGGCGGACCATCACCCTACCGCCGGGCGTGATGCCGGAGCAGGTGCAGGCCGCGTTCGCCAAACGGATGAGCGGAGCCGAGCTGACGCCCGCGGAGCAGGCGCTGCTGGCGCAGCTGCGCAGCCAGGGGGGAGGCCGCCAAGGACGCACGGCCAACGGCGGAGGCGGCGGGAGCTATATCGTGTTCGTGCTGCGCGGCGGCAGGATGATGGCCGTGCCGATTCGCACGGGCCTCACCGATCAGGACTACATCGAGGTCACGGGCGGGCTCACGGAGCAGGACACGGTGCTGGTGCTGCCGAGCGCGTCGCTGGTGCAGTCGCAACAGCAGTTCCGCCAGCGGTTCCAGAACGTGACGGGCGGCGGCTTGCCGGGCGTGCGGCAGCAGCAGGCGCAGCCCGCAACCCCGCGCTAGCGATGCTCGTCGGCGAGATCATCCGGGTCGCGCTCGAAGCGCTGCGGGCCAACAAGCTCCGCTCGCTCCTCACCATGCTGGGCATCATCATCGGCGTGGGCGCGGTGATCACGATGATCGCGCTGGGCTCCGGGGCGCAGAAGTCGGTGCAAGACCGGATTCAGGCGCTCGGCCCGACCCTGCTCAGCGTCTATCCGGGCCAGAGCTTCATGCGGGGCGTGGCGAGCGACCAGCGGGTCAGCCTCACGATGGACGACGACACGGCGCTCGCCAACAACGCCCGCTTCGTGACCGCCGTAGTGCCGGAGCTGAGCCGCAGCCTCCAGGTGCAGAAGGGCAACCTGAACATCAACGTGAACGTCGTCGGCACGACGCCGGCGTACGTCCCGGTGCGCAGCTACAGGCTCACCGCCGGCCGCACCTTCACCGCGGGGGACGACGCCGCGCGGCGCCGATTCGCGGTGATCGGGTCCGCCGTCCCCGACATGCTGAACGCGAATCGGGACGCCATCATCGGCCAGGAGATCATGATCCGCGGGATCTCGTTCGAGGTCATCGGCGTGCTGTCGGAGAAGGGGTCGCAGGGCTCCTTCTTCAACCCCGACGAGCAGATCCTCATCCCGCTCGAGACGGCCCGGTACCGCGTGATGGGCACCGACCGGCTGCGCTCAATCACGGTGCAGGCCGCCGACTTGAACTCGATGAACCTGGCGACCCTCGAGATCGAGCGGGTGCTGCGGCGCCAGCACAAGATCCGCCCCGGCCAGGACAATGACTTCCAGATCCGCAATCAGACCGACATCCTGAGCACGCTCCAACAGACGACCGAGACGTTCAAGTACCTGCTCGCCGGCATCGCCGCCGTGAGCCTGCTCGTCGGGGGCATCGGGATCATGAACATCATGCTGGTCTCGGTCACCGAGCGCACCCGCGAGATCGGCGTGCGCAAGGCGCTCGGCGCCACGCAGGTCAACATCATGATTCAGTTCCTGGTGGAGGCGTTGGTGCTGTGCCTCCTGGGCGGCCTGATCGGCGTGCTGCTCGGCTCACTCGGCGCGGTGGTCCTGTCCAGACTGGCGCACTGGAACACCCTCATTTCGCCGCTCGCGATTCTCCTGGCGTTCGTCTTCAGCGCCGCGGTCGGGCTGTTCTTCGGCATCTGGCCGGCCCGCCGGGCGGCGAGCCTCGATCCGATCGACGCGCTGAGATACGAATAGAAGGCGGAAGTCGGAACGCGGAACGCGGAACGGAAGAACGAGCTGACGATTCGTAAGTCCGGGCCTCGATGCTCGCCCGCCTGTTCCGCGTTCCGCCTTCCGCGTTCCCACTTATGTTTCACGCCATGCTCCCCCTCCTTCTGCTCCTCCAAGGCGCCGCGGACGGCGGCTCGAGCTACAGCGGCCTCGCCAAACAGCTCGACGCGCGCATCCCGCGCGTCGAGGCGGAGGCGAAGATCGACGGCGTGCTCGACGAGCCGGTGTGGAGTCGGGCGGCGACGCTGACGGGCTTCTCGCAGTACCGGCCGGTGGACGGCCGTCCCGCCGAAGACTCGACCGCGGTGCTCGTCTGGTACGCTCCCGACGCGA
>QHTS01000337.1 GCA_003220905.1 Gemmatimonadota bacterium
GCCACCTGCGTCGCCTCCCGCCGCCACACCCGAGGGGACGCTCGGTATCGACACGGCGCAGATCGGCGCGATTCTCGGCTACCACGGGAAGATGAACGGCGGCGTTTACCAGGTGGGCGTGCCGCGGGCGGAGGTGGTCACCGCCGACGGAATCGTCGTTCCGCCCTCAATGGGCCTGGCGACGGCGATCAACTTCCAGCCGACAGGGGGTGGCAGCGCAGCGATCACCGGGGACTTCGTATTGCTCGGCAGTGAGGTGAACCCGGTGATTCGCGCCCTGCGCAGTAGCGGCATCGCGATCACGGCCCTTCACAGCCATATGCTCACCGACAGCCCGCGGCTCTTCTTCATGCACTACTGGGCGAATGACGATGCACTGAAGCTGGCGCGCGGGCTTCGCGCTGCGTTGGACAAGATGAACGTCAAGAAGCCGATCGGAACCGAGAGGATTCCATGACTGTCCTGTCGAGCCTTCATCAGTTCAGCGACTGGGGCCTGTTCGCGCTCCGGCTAGGTGTCGGGACCGTCTTTCTGGTCCACGGCAGCCAGAAGCGCGCCATGTGGAGGATGCAACCTTCGGTCCCGATGCCCGCGGGCCTGCTATCGCTCCTGAAGGTGCTTTCCATCGCCGAGCCGCTGGGTGGACTGGCGACGCTCGTTGGCTTGCTCACGCAGGCCGCGGCGGCGGGCTTCATCCTGGTCATGCTGGGCGCGATCCGCCTCAAAGTGCAGCAGATGCATAAGGGGTTCACCGGCGAAGGGGGTTGGGAATTCGAGTTCCTGCTCCTCGTCGGCGCGATCGCCCTGCTCTTGCTCGGCGCAGGAAAGTTCGCCCTCGACCGCCTCCTGTTCGGGATCTAAGTGCGCTGATCGGAGGGTGTTTCGATGGTGGCGCTTTTCAGACGGGCTCCCCGTTTCACTGGCGCGGCCGCACGGGCAGGCCGATTTCTCCCGCCCACCCGTCCGTCAACTCGAACGTCTCGCCCATATCGAACTGCAGCACCCGGAGGCGCCGGGCCAGATCCTTCAAGGCCCAAATGACCGTGTGCTGCACCTCCGCCGAGGACCACTGTCCGAACTCGTTATGACTCAGGTCAGCCTGCAGGGCTTCGGCGATGCGCGCAGCGAACTGGCCATGGGGCCCCTGCGCGGTCGCCTCGAGAGCAACCGCGTCCCTCTTGTCAGGCTCTGCCGGTCGCTCCGTAGACCGACCCTCGGCCCCATCCGGTCCCTTTTCTGGCCCTGAGCCATCGCCCCAGAGCACCCACTCGAGGGTCAAATCCACCAAGCCCCGCTGCCGCGCCCTAGTCACGATCAACCGCGCCACGTCCGCTGGAACCTTCTTGCGCTGCGGCCACTTTTTAATGGCGGCTTCGGTTACAGGCGTACCGAGTTCGGCGGCGAACTGCCGGTACGTGAGTGAGATCCCTGGCCACGGGCTGAAGACGTCCAGGAGGCGAGCCAACCGTTCAGATACTGGGCCCATTTTAGCTCCATTTGAGGCCTTGACAGATGCCAAATTGGTCCTAGGTTAGTGACCTAATGGGCTCCATACGGGCGTCTAGTAGCGACCACCAATGAGGACAAGTTGTCACGCCTGCAGGCTGCCGTCAAGAGGCATACCCACGCTCGCGCGTGCCCATTAAGGAGCGATGCCAGGTGCTCGGACTAGGAATGATCATCGGAGTACGCAGTGCCCAGCAGACGACATGGGACCGTTCAGAGGCGTTTCAGGAGGATCACATGGGACGGAAGGTAGAGCTGTTGGCAGCGAAGGCAGGTGCCGTCGAGGGTGAAGGTGCGGTGGAGCGCGAGGGCTTGAAGTTGGCGCAGGACCTGCCTCTCAAGGAGCAGGTGATCTTCACCGGCTCTTCCGACTGGACCCCGGAACAGGCCGAGCACTACATCGATTGGCGGATCCAGAGCGTGGATACGGACATCGCCAGGCTGCGCCAGCAGCTCGACGACCTGATCGCCCAGCGCAAGCGCTGGCTGGCCGTCACGGGCGGCCGTTCCAAGGTGTTTGGCGTTGGCAACGGCAACGGCCATGGGGCGACGAGTTCCGCGTAACCGCGGCGTCCCACTAACGTGAAGAACGGCCCCGCGACGACGCACCGTCGCGGGGCCGTTTCTCGAGCCTAGGCCTGGCGCCGCCCGCGTGGCGTGCGCTGCACGGGAATCGGAAGGGTGATCTCGAAGGTGGTGCCGCGACCCACGGCGGAATCCACCTTGACCGCCCCCCCAAACATCTCCTGCGTGATTTGACGCACCACCGTCAGTCCGGTCCCCGAGCCCGAGCCGAACTCCTTGGTCGTGAAGCCCGGCTCGAAGATCCGCTCGAGATGCTCCCCCGCGATGCCCACCCCGTGGTCCTGGACCGCCAGGCGCAGCGTCTCACCGACTTGCCCCAGCGTGACCACGACCGGCGAGTTCCGCTCCCGCGACGCCGAGACCGCATTGCGGATGAGGTTGGTGAGCACCTGATACAGGGCGTTCGGATCGCCCTGGAGAAAGACGCCGCTCACGGTGATGACCCCCTGGAGCGCGACGCTGCGCTTGCCCGCAAGCGGCCGCTCCAGCGCCACGCACGACCGGACGACCTGCGCCGCGTCGAACCGCTCCGAGCGGGCCAACCCTCCCCGGGCGCGATCCTGAATCGAGCGGAGAAACTGGATGGCCTGGTCCATGCCTTCCGCCACGCCCGCGAGCTCCTGGAGCAGCTCTGCACGGAAGGAGGG
>QHTS01000340.1 GCA_003220905.1 Gemmatimonadota bacterium
CGGCCATTGGTCTACCGCCGCCCCGCTGCCCGAGCCGCTCCAGGAGCTCAGCGCCGCCGTGCTCCGCGGCAAGATCTACGTCGCCGGAGGAATCGACCACGCCGGCCAGGCCACCGCGGCTGCGTTTCGCTTCGATCCGCTCGCAAACCGCTGGGAGCGCATCGCCGATCTCCCCGCCCCCCGCCACCACATGCCCCTCGCCGTGGTGGGCGACACGCTCTACGCCGTGGGCGGGCTCGCCGAGCAGAGCTTCGTGCCCGAGAGCAGCCTGTGGCTGTATCGCGAGGATCGAAACCGGTGGGAGCCGCGGGCCCCGCTCCCAGCGCCGCGCGGGGCGTCGGGCGTGGGCGTCGTGAACGGCCGGCTCATCGTCGTCGGCGGGTGGGGCGCCCATCGCCGACTCATTGACGAGACGGTGATCTACGACCCGGCCACGGATCGCTGGCATCGGGCGGCGCGGATCCCGACGCCGCGGGACCATCTCACCGCCGCCGTCGCTCGCGGTCTCGTGTACGCGATCGGCGGCCGACCGCTCAATCCTGACCGGAACTACGATGTGGTGGAAGCCTACGATCCGGCGGCCGACCGGTGGACCAAGCGATCGGCGATGCCAAGCCGGCGTGGGGGCCTGGCCGCGGCAGTGCTCGACGGTGTGATCCACGTGATCGGCGGAGAGACGAGGGGCTCTGTATTCGCGAACCACGAGGTGTACGACCCCGCGACCGATCGCTGGACCACCGCCCTCGCGCTGCCCGTGGCGCGCCACGGCCTCGCGGCGGCTGCGGTCGGGGGCAAGCTCTACGTGATCGGCGGCGGCCCTACGGCGGGCTTCTCGCAGACGGATGTGGTCGATGTATTCGCGCCCTGAAAGGGCGCGCAGGGTCGCACGAGCGCCGGGAACCACTGAAGCCTCCGGCGCATCGCGCTACACTTAAGGCATGCCCGAGCTCCAGGTCGGCCTCCGCTACTTCGTGTTCGCGGCCTTCGCCGGGAGCGCCCTCGTCGCACTCGCGTCCTGGCTGGTGCGCACCCGGCGCATCTCGCCGTTCGGCACGCTCGGCCGGGCGCTCCGCACGGCGAGCGACCCACTGATCCGTCCCGTCGAAACGCGGCTCGTGCGGGCCGGTGGTAACCCGGTGCACGCAGGATGGTGGCTCGTCGTTGCGGTGGCGGCCGCTGGCGTGCTGCTCATCACGCTCTGGAACTGGCTGGTGGACACCGCCTACGCCGTGACCGCCGCGTTTGCGGCGGGGCCGCGCGCGGCGATCGCCCTCACGGTCGTCGTGGCGTACAGGATCATCGTCGCCGCGCTCGTCGTGCGCGTGCTCGCCGGCTGGTTCGGCTATTTCCGGTACGCGCGGTGGGTGAGGCCGGCCTACGCGCTGACCGACTGGCTCGTCGAGCCGATTCGCCGTGTGCTCCCGCCGGCAGGAGGGCTCGACTGGAGCCCGCTCGCCGCCTGGCTCGTGCTGTGGGTGCTGAAACGCGTGCTGCTCACCATCATCGTGGGCTGATGGCGACGCTGGTGGTGCACGTGGTGCCGCGCGGAGCTGTCACCATCGCAAGCGGCGCGACCGCTCGCCGCAAGACGGTCGCCGTCCAGGGCGTGTCGGCGGATGCGCTCGCGCGGGCGCTGCTCCGCACGGATCCGGAAGGAGCGTAGGCCGTGAAGGACGCGATCATCAGACGATTCGACCGGCCCGACGAAACGCGCAGCTTCGAGAAGGGGAGGTTCGATCTCGTGAGGATCGGCGACCTCGCCGTTGGGCGCGCCAGCTACGAGCCGGGGTGGAAGTGGTCCACGCACATCGGCCCCATCGCGGGGACCAAGAGCTGTCAGGTAGAGCACGTGGGGCTCGTCGTCTCGGGGCGGTGCCGCGTCGTCATGGACGACGGCAAGGCATTCTCGCTCGGGCCCGGCGACCTGTTTCACATCGCGCCAGGGCACGACAGCTGGGTCGAGGGTACCGAGCCGTACGTCTCGCTGCACTTCCTGGGTGCGGACGAGTATGCTAGGTAAGCCTGACTGAGCCCTTGAACACCCGAAACAAGTAAAACAGCGACGGCAGCAATACCAACCCGCCCAACGCCAGTGCGCCCAGCACGAGACGCAGCGTGGCCGCGGGGGCGGCGGCGCTCGCGATCGAGAGGTCAGGCGGCAGGATATCGGGATACTGGCTCAGCGCCCAACCCCACAGGATGAGCGACACTTGCGTCACCGCAGCACCGCGCGCCACGCGCCAGCGGCGGACCCACAGGGCCGCGAGCGCTGTGATGGCAGGGCCGCGAGCGCTGTGATGGCCGCCGCCGCGGTGAGGAGGTGCAGCGGGAGGGCCCAGGTTGCGAAGATGAGCCCGTCGCGCACGCGGGGCGCGCCGGTGAGCGAGAGGAGCAGCGCCACCACCGCGGCCAGAAACACCCCTACGCCCGACGCCAGCGCGCGGCGGCGGAAGTCTTCTTGCAGCTCCCGCTCGCGGGCTTCGAGGGTCAGGTACACGGCCGCCAGGAAGGCGAATGCGACCAGCGCGAACAGGCCCACGGACAGGGCGAAGGGATTGAGCCACGGGGCGACGTACGTGCCGTAGAATCCGTCCCCGCTCATCGGTCCCCCGTCTCCGAGGGCACCCGAGGCAATCGCGCCCGCGGTGGTTCCGAGTAAGAGTGGAGTAATGAGACTCGCGATCGCGAACACCATGCCCCAGTAGCGTTGCGCCTCGTCCGCCCCGTAGCGCCAGAACGTGAACGCCGAACCGCGCAGCACGATGCCGATCAACACGAGCGCGAGGGGGATGTGCAGCAGCGTGCCGAGTCGCGCGAACGCCGGCGGGAAGCAGGTGAAGAGCAGCACG
>QHTS01000338.1 GCA_003220905.1 Gemmatimonadota bacterium
CGTGAAGTGAGGGAACAGCCCCACTTCCTGAATCACGTAGCCGATCCGGCGCCGCAGACGCGTCACCGGCAGGTCGGCGGCGCGCTCCCCCGCGACCTGCACCTCGCCGGACGTCGGCTCGAGCAAACGATTGATGAGCTTGAGCGTAGTGGTCTTCCCGGACCCGCTGCGCCCCAGGAGCACGAGAGTCTCCCCGGCGCCCACGGTAAAGGAGACGTCCCGCACAAGGGAGCGTCCGTTTCCCATTTCCCCTTTCCCCTGTCCCGGCAGTCGATAGCCGAGCCCTTGCACCTCGAGCGGGTTGGTCATGCGGGTGACGCGAGCACCATGAGGAACCGCTGGTCGTCGCTCCGTCCCTCCCACCGCGCGGCGAGCCCGGCGTCGGAGAGAATCCGGAGGAACGTATCCGCGGCGTACTTATACGAGTGATTCATGGCGAGCCGCTCTCCGCGCGCCAGGCGCAGGGCCTCGCCGCCGAGGAGAGCCTCGACGTCCCGGCCCGCCCGAAAATGCTTGGGGATCAGATGCAGGCCGGAGAGGCGCGGATCGTCGGCCGCTTCGAACACCAGCTCGCCGTCGGTATCGCGGATGCCGACGGCGTTGAGCGGCGCCCAGGCGAAGCGACGGTTCAGGAGATTGTCGTAGCCGGCGACCGTCGCGTCGCCGGCGTAGACCTCGCCGTCCACGAGGAGCGCATCGCCCGGCCGCAGCAGCTGCGCCAGGTCGCGCGCTTCAGCGATGGGATCAAAGGCGCCCAGCGTGTTCCCGATGAGCAACACGAGCCGAGGCGGCGTCTCGGGCTCCGCGGCGAGCGCCCTCAAATGGGTCGGGTTCGTGAAGTCCGCCTTGATCCCCTGCGCCGGGAACCCCGCGGAGAGCGCGCCGGCGCATGCCATCTCGAGCAGGGCCTGACTCGTATCCACCGGGACGTAGGACACGCGCGCGCCGCGCGCGCGCAGCGCCTCGAGCAGCAGCAGGTCCTTGTCGCCCTGGCCCGCGCCGAGGCTCACGACGTCGAGCGGGGCGACCGGAAAGAGGCGTGCGAGCTCGGCGCCGGAACGCGCGATCAACGAGCGTGAGCGCACGAAGTTGCGATACGCGCCGTCCGAGCACAGGGCCAGCCAGGCGCGCACCGAGAGCGGGAACCAATAGAAGAACTTCTCCGGCAAGCGCCTGGCGCGAAACGCGGAAACGAATTCGTCCGCGAGGGCGTTCTCTGTCAACAGCGTATGAATCAGAATCATGAAGGGTTGAGAATTACCGGTTGACGGGTGCGACGGCAACCCGTAGGATTCTCCGAACGGCCGTCTTGCTGATTCTCTCCTTGCGAAGGAGGATGTATGCAGATCGTCGAGATGCAGGAGCTCGTGCCCAGCTGTCATCGTCCCGAGATCGTCGAGACGGCGGAGCTGGTGCCCACCTGCCACTCTTAAGGGAGCGGTTCAGATGCGCCCGGGGGCCCGGACTGACGTCGGGCCCCCGCTGTGTTTCTTGACGTCCGGACCCCGTCTGGGGTTCGGGGCCTGGGCGGTGGGGGGCACGGGGTGGGGCGCACCCTCGGCCGAAGGTGATCGCCTCGCCGCCGTCCGCCGAGCGCTCGAGCTCGGCATCACGTTCTTCGACACCGCCCCCACGTACGGCGACGGCGCATCCGAAAGCCTGCTGGGCCGCGCGCTCAAGGCCGACCGCGACCGCGTCGCCATCGCCACCAAAGTCGGCCCTCGCGACGACCCCCGCCGCTCGCTCGAGGCGTCCCTGCGGCGTCTGGCGATGGCCTACGTAGATCTGATACAGCTGCACGAAGCGCTCGAAGGCTGGGAGCGGCAGCTCGAGCAGCTGCACGCGCTGCAGCACGAAGGGAAGGCGCTGGGGGTCGGGCTCTGTAACGCAACCCACCGCCAGCTCGCGCGGGCGCGGGAGATCGCCCCTGTGGTCGCCTACCAGGCGTCCTACAACGTGTTCGACCGGGACGTGGAGCAGCGGGAGCTGCCGCTGTGCCGGGAGCGCCAGATCGCGTTCCTAGCCTACCGGCCCCTCGCCGCAGGACTCCTGAGCGGAAAGTACGCCGCCCCCGCCCCCCCGGAGTTCCCCGCAGCGGACCACCGACGCAAGATCTATTGGTTCAAGGGGAAGGAGTTCGAGCGCCGGCGGACAGTGGTCCAGCGGCTCGGCTCGATCGCGCATCGGCTCGACATGCCGCTGTCGGCGCTCGCGCTCGGGTGGATCCTGGCACGGCCCGGGGTAAGCATCGTCCTGGCAGGCGCACGGACCAGCGAGCAGGTCGAACAGAACCTCGCGGGGACTCAACCCCTAGCGCCGAGCACCCTTTTGGAGATCGACGACATCGTGGCAGGAGCGTTTCCGCCAACCCGTGCCACGAATGACCTGAAGCGCCAGGCCGCCACCTGGGGCGAGCGCGAGCGCTTCATCGTCGAGCGGCTGGACGGCAGAACGAGCGTGGAGACGATCGCCGCCCTGTGGACGGACGGTCACACGACCCCCATGGTCGCGGCACAGGTGAAGGTATTCTGTGACGAACTCGCCGAACGCGGGTTAGTAGACTAGTGCGGAGTGCGGAATGCGGAATGCGAAATTGATGGTCGGCGCCTTCTACAATCCCCACCTCGGGCGCGAGCTCGCGGTGGCGACCGGCATCGATCATCTCGCCATGGCCGATCCCCCCGCGGCGAGCGACGCGTGGTGGCCGGCGATCGGCGGACGCTACACCCTCCTGCTACATGATTACCTGGGGCAGCTCTCCGAGCCGCTCGACGAGCGCTCCATCCAGCGTGCCCGCGCGCTCGCCGACCTGTACCGGTCACCCTGGGTCGCGGAGCATTTCCAGTGTCTCCACACCGAGGACGGCAGGTACAACCTGAACTACGTGTTCCCGCCGCTCTACACGGAAGAGTTCCTCGACCGCTTCGTCCGCAACGCGTGCGCGCTCAAGGCGCGCCTCGACCAGCCGCTCGTCATGGAGAACATCCCCGGGTTCTTCGACGTCAAGGCGAGCCAGATGCCCGAGCCGCTGTGGCTGCACCGCTTCTTCGAGGCGACGGGCGCCGGCTTCCTCCTCGATCTGCCGCACGTCTGGCTCCAGGCGCATTACCACGACATGGCGGCGGAGCGCTGGCTCGCCGAGTTCCCGCTCGAGCACGTGGTGGAGCTGCACGTCGCGGGCGTCGAGGACGACCACGACCTCGCGGGCCCCTGGATCGCGCCGGCCGAGCCCTCGGACGAGATGCTGGCCTTCGCCGCTCACGCGGTGAGCCGCTGCCCCCGGGCCAGGGCCATCACCTTTGATGCGTTTTCGCCGTCGCTCACCGCGGAAGTCCTGTTCCGGAGCGTAGAGCGGATTCGAGGAGCCTTATGAAGGCGATCGCGCTCGTGCTCCTGCCGCTGCTGCTCACGGACGTCGTGGTCCCGGCGGGCACCCACATCCCGATCCGCTTCGTGCAGCGCGTCACGAGCGGCCGGGATACCGTGGGAACCCCCGTCCTGGTGCAGACCATCGGTGCCGTGGTGCGTGATTCCTGCGTCATCGTGCCTCCCTACCTTCGCGCGAAGGGGCACGTGGTCGTCTCGAAGGGCGGCGGTCGATTCGGCCGGCACGGTCGATTGGGCCTCCGTTTCGACTCGCTCGAGGTTCGTCCGGGGCGTTGGGCGGCGGTCTCGGCGGTGCTCGATACGCTCGAGTACGCCCCGCGCGGCGGACTCGCCGACTCGGGGCTCGTGTCGAGCGGGAAGACGTCCATTGTGGGGGTGGGCAAGAAGCTCGTGCCGGCCGGCGTGGCGGCGGCGGTCGACCTCGACGCCGTTCCCGCGGCGGTGCTCGGCGGCTTTTCGCTCGTGCGCCGGGGACCGCCGGTGCGCATCATGGCCGGAGAGATCGGCGGCATCCGGCTCACCGAGCCGCTCCTCCTCCCGAGTGAAGACCGGTGCGAGGTCCTGGCGGCGCGTCGCGACCTGACCGAGATGCCCGCCCTTCCGAAGTTCGTCCCCCGCTCCGAAAACCGCGCCGGGACCGTGCTGGGCGACCCGTTCAACGTGCTGCTGCTGGGTACGGCAGCCGAGATCGACAGCGCGTTTCGAGCGGCCGGTTGGCTCCCCGCGCAGAAGCGGTCCGTCCTCAGCGTTACGCGGGAGGTGACCGCCGCGATCGCGAGCCGACCCGCCATGACCGCCCCCGTGAGCACGCAGTACTTCGAGGGACGGCCGCAGGACCTCGCGTATGAGCTGGCGGGTCCGAATGTCCGGGTTCGTCATCACATCCGGATCTGGCTGCTCGACAGTCTCTCGCTGGTCTGGGTCGGCGCCGCGAACAAGGATGTCGGGGTGATTTTCAAGCCGTGGGAGCCGCAGGCGACGCATCGCATCGAGTCGCACATCGATTGGGAGCGAGACCGGGTGGTACACGATCTCGAGGCGAGCGGGTGCGGCGATCTGCTGGACTACATGCGTCTTCCCGGCGCGGTCACCGAGGCGCGGAACGTCTCCGGCCAAAAAGTCGTCTCCGACGGTCGAACCGCCGTGGTACGGGTGCGCCGCTGCGACCCGGCGGACCCGCCGTGACCCGCCTGTCGAGCGATCGCGCCGTGCAGGACGACGTGATCCGCGCGCTCGCCGACGCACCCTACCGTGCGTCCGCCGATTGGCAGCGCCGGGGGCTCGCCGATCCCGGCCGCGTGGAGCGCTACGCGCGGTTTTTGGCGCGCCATTTCTATTACGAGCGGATCGTCCATTTCTTCAAGTACTCGCGCGCCTTGGCCCGCGTGACGGACCGCGCGCCCGAGGCCATCCTCAAGTCCCCGGCGTTCGACGCACTGCTCCCCACGCTGGTGCTCGGCAGCCGCGAGACGGCGGGTGCGGTGGCGCGGCTCGTGACGGCCCACGTTGCCGCCGGCGGGGCGCCCGTCCCCTATTTGGCCGACCTCCTGCGGTACGAGGAGGCGATGATGGTGGTCGAGGCGGGACCCCGAGTTTGGCGCGACGCCGACGGTGGGGGGGGAGGGGGGAGCCCTAAAGGAGTCCCTGCCGGTCCCGGGGAGCGGTACCGTCCCGAGACGGTAGAGGGAACGGTGCTGCTGGAGCTGGCGTTCGATCTTCCCGCCGTCCTCCCGAAGCTGCTCCAGCCCTGGACGGCCGTACCGCAGGCGCCCGAGCGGCCCACGAGCCTCCTCGTCGCCCGGTCGCCACACGGGCGGGTCACGGTGGCGAAGAGCGACGAAAGCGTGGCGGCGGTAATCGAGCTCGCCGACGGCAAGCGGACGCTCGAGGAGCTCGCGGCGGGAGCGGGCGTGCAGGCGGCCGAGCTGCGCCAAACGCTCCAGGGGCTGGTGGACCTCGGCGCGGTCCGGTTCTCCACGGGCAGCTGAGTGGAAGTCCAGATTTTCGGGATCCGAAAGAGCGCCGACACGCGCGCTGCCCTCCGCTTCTTCGCCGAGCGCAGAATCAGGACCCATTTCGTGGACCTGAACGAGCGCGCCGCGTCGCTCGGCGAGCTGCGGCGCTTCGCCCAGAAGGTCGGGGTGCAAGGACTGATCGACCGGGACG
>QHTS01000339.1 GCA_003220905.1 Gemmatimonadota bacterium
TCCGTCACTGTGACCCGGCGGCGTGGGCCGCGGTCACGCTGGCTTTGAGGCGGGCAACACCAGCCAGCACCGCGCCTGGCTCTTCCTCTTGTATGAAGTGCCCCGCGGCGGGCACCGAATCGAGCACGAACGTGGGGAGGGTGCGCTCCAGCAGCTCCACTTCCCGGGCTCCGACGTCGCCGTCGTGGCGCGCGCCGCCGACCATCAGGCGCACGGGACACCGGATCTGCGAGAGGTGCGGCGCCAGCTGCTCGGGCTCGCGGGCGTTCGCCATCGCGAGATACGCCTTGATGGTGGCGTCGAGATCGCGCGCCGCGGCGGCAGTGTAGCCGAGGACCACCGCGTCCGTCACCCAGCTCGCGTCGCCCGAGGAGTCCATGAGCATACCCCGGATCTTGCGCCGGATGAGCCGAATCCCGCCGAACAGCTTGATCCACGGCGCGAGCCGGAGCGCTCGCTTGAACGCCGGAGTGATCGCTTTCTCCGTGGGCCCGCCCTCGATCGACAAGAGCGCCCGCACGAGATCCGGGCGCCGGTAGGCGAGCCGGAACGCCTCGGAGCCGCCGATGGAATGCGCGAGGACCAAGGCGTGGCGCACGTGCAGCGAGTCGAGCACGGCGGCGATACGGTCGGCCTGGGAGGTGAGCGAGTAGTTCGCCTTCTCGGGCCGGGCGGACGCCCCGACGCCCAGGGGCTCGATGACGATGGCACGGTAGCCCGCGTCGACGAGCAGCGGGACGAGCTTACGGAAACCGAACGCCGAGCCGAATAGCCCTGGAATGATCACCACCGGGTCGCCGCGGCCCGTGGCTTCGACGGACAAGGACTCCGCCGGAGCCACGGGCACCATGAACGCATGCGACACCGATCCGCTGTCGGGGATGAGCAGGAGGGCGAGCAACCACACGAGGTGAGACCCGGGTCAGGGTGAGAGAGTCACGCCGACTTTCCGAGTGCCGCCCGCAGCTCCGCGAGCCGGGCGCCGATCGCTTCCGGCGGCACGGCGGCCAGGTCGGGAGGCAAGAGCTGCCGGCTGGTGCACTCGAAGGCCGCGATGAGACGCTGGTACTCGAGCTCCAAGGGATATGACGGCGGCTGGAAGTCCCGGATCAGCTCGCGCAACAGCGCGGCGCTCAGCGTCGTCCGGCCCGCCGACGCCATGCGTCGGCTGCCGCGAACCAGGATCGCTTCGAGGTCGGCCGCCGAGAGGGCGTCGCGGCTCTCGGCAAAGAGCGCCGCGGCATCGACCCCGGGCTCGAGCCCGATCCCCAGCCGCTCCCGCAGCAGATCAAACACCTTCACGCGCTCCGCGACGGTGGCGGGCGGGAAGAGCGCCAGGTGCTCCTCGGCACGCCCCTGACGCTTCAGGTCCACGGGCACGAGGTCGGGCCGGCTGGTCATCAGGAACCATATCACCTTGCCCCGACGGCGCGTGTCGCCCATGAAAGCGGCGAGCGAGGCGAACACACGTTCGGACACGCCGGAGTCCGCTCCACCCGTTTCGCGGGTGCCCAGCGCTGCATCCGCTTCGTCCACCACCACCGCGACTGGACCGATCGCATCGAGCAGCGCCAGGACGCGCTCCAGATTCGCCTCGGTCTGTCCTTGCCACTTGGAGCGGAAGTTCAAGAGCTCGACCACCGGGATCCCGATCTCCTTCGCGAAGCACTGGACGATGAAGCTCTTGCCGGTGCCCACCGGCCCGCAGATCAAGTAGCCCATCGGGACCACGTCGAGGCGTCCCTGCGACAGCGCCCGCGCCGTTTCGCGCAACAGGGCCTTCGCCCCTTCGTGCCCGGCGACCGCATCAAGCCCGACCCGGCTGGTCATGAACGTCAGTAAGCCCCCGCTCGCCTCCTCGATCAGCCGCTTCTTTTCGCGTGTGAGCGCGTCCTGATCGAGCGGGGCGCCGCCCGCCTCGGCTTCGGCGAGCAGGCTCTCGAGGTGGAGGCGCGTGAGCCCCGCTGTGAGGATCGCGACGCGGCGGGCGTCCACGGTGGCGAAAGTCTCGGGACGGGTGCCGCGCCCCGCGAGGTACGCGTAGCGCTCCTGCTCGTCCGGCACGGGGACGGCGATCTCGAACGTGCGGGCGTCGCCCACCAACGCGGCCGACAGCGTCGCCGTCGTTTCCACCAGCAGGCAAAACGTCACGTTGCGCTGCAGGAACAGCGGCTCGCTCGCCCAGCGGCGCAGCGTGACGATCGCGCCGCGATCCTCTGCCGGGAGCTGCCCCGGCTCGCCTGCGGGCGCCACCGTCTCGCCATAGTCGATGATCACGGCGGCCGAGAAGCGCGGGTTTCCGGTGAGCTGGTAGCGCAGGTAGGTCTCGATCAGCTGCAGCGCCCGGTCGGGATCGCGCGGCTGCACGTGGGCGAGGTTCGTCCCGCCGAGCTTGTCGTACGCCTTGAGCACCGTCTTGAAGTCGTTCTCGACCTCCCGGTCTGAGAACCCGATCCCCGCGCCGCGGTCGTACATCACGATCGCCGAGCGGTCGCTCAAAATCACCTGGGCGAGGCAGTCGCCGATCGTGCCGAAACGCCGGGCGCCGAGCGGATGGAGGTCCCGCACGCCGGGCCCGTGCAGGATGAAGAAATCGATCCCGCGCTGGCGGATGCGCCGCTGGAGTGTCTTGGTCCAGGCCGGCAGGGACGGGAGATCGCTCATCGCGCCGACACTACCACGAGCCCCAAGGCCGTGTCAACGACTCGGGCGGCGACATATTACGGGCATGCGGGCCCTCTGGCTGGAGGATCGCCGCCTGCGCGTTCGGGACGACGTTCCGATCCCCGAGCCGCCCGCGGGCGAAGCGCTCGTGCGCGTGATCCGCGCCGGGATCTGCAACACCGATATCGAGCTGACGCACGGGTACTATCCGTTCACCGGGATCCCGGGCCACGAGTTCGTCGGCGTCGTCGAGCAGGGTCCTTCGGCGCTCGTCGGCCGCCGAGTCGTCGGTGAGATCAACGCCGTATGCGGCGCGTGCGGCGCGTGCCTCGCCGGCCGGCGCACCCACTGCGAGCGGCGCACGGTGCTCGGCATCGTGAGCCGGCACGGCGCGTTCGCCGACTACCTGATCCTGCCGGCCGAGAACCTGCATCCGGTCCCCGACGCCCTGTCCACGGACGCCGCAGTGTTCACCGAGCCGCTCGCCGCCGCGCTCGAGATCCAGGAGCAGGTTCCGATCGGCCCCCGCGACCGCGTGCTCGTGGTCGGCGACGGGAAGCTCGGCCAGCTCGTAGCGCAGACGCTCGCGCTCGCCGGCTGCGCCCTGCTCGTAGTGGGACGGCACGACGCGAAGCTGGCCGTGCTCGCGGCGCGGGGCATCGAGACCGGGCGCGCCGACCGAGCAAGGCGCGGGGCGTTCGACGTGGCCGTCGAATGCACCGGCAATCCCGAAGGGTTCGCGGTGGCCCAAGGCGCCGTGCGACCCCGCGGCACGCTCGTGCTGAAGAGCACCTATGCCGGCGCGCTGACCCTGGATGCCTCAGCGGTCGTGGTGCAGGAGCTGACGCTCGTGGGCTCGCGCTGCGGGCCGTTCTCGCCAGCACTCCGACTCCTCGCGGAAGGGCGGGTGGCCGTCGAGCCCTTGATCCACGCGCGCTACCCGCTCGCCAATGTCCTCATGGCGTTCGAGCACGCACAGCGACCCGGCGTGCTGAAAGTACTGCTGGACATCGGCTAGGACGAGCTCGGCGGTGGTGTCGACCGCATCATCCAGCGAGAGTCGTCCGAATGTGGATCTCCGAGGTGAGGGTCCGATGGACCGGACACTTGTTGGCGATCTCGAGTAGCCGAGTACGCTGCTCCTCCGTAAACTCGCCGGCGAGCGCGATCTCGCTCTCGATCCGATCGAGCATGCCCTGTTGGGTTTCACATTCGGCGCAGTCGTCGGCGTGGATCCTCGAATGGCGGAGGCGAACCGTCACGCCGGTGAGCGGCCACCCTTTCCTTCGCGCATACAGCGCGATCGTCATGGACGTTCAGGCGCCGAGGCCTGCCAGGAGCAGCTCGTAAGGCCCAAGCCCCCGATCGGTCCCCCCCGATGACACCGGCTCGTCGGCGATCAGACGATGACGCCCCGCCGTGATCTCCTGGGCGAAGCCGTCGACCCCTCCACGCACAACTACGACGCCCTGCTCGTTCGGATCGACCATGAGCGACCTCCGTTCTTGGGGAAGGCTGTCCGTCGCGGCTGCGGCGAATGGCCAGGGGCAGAATCGAACTGCCGACACGCGGATTTTCAGTCCGCTGCTCTACCAACTGAGCTACCTGGCCAGACTATGCAGCAGAAGAACTTAGCGGACCGACCGATGTGGTGGGAGTGCGGGTTTTAACCGCGTGACGCGGGCAGTGGGTAACGTGCCGGAGCCGTGGCCGCGCCCATCAATGACAGGCGTCGGTGCCCGAATCGGTGGTTTGACCGGCGACTGGGATGAACTGCCACGAGTACGACCCGTCGCCCAGCGTGAGC
>QHTS01000342.1 GCA_003220905.1 Gemmatimonadota bacterium
TTGATCATGCAGGTCGTCGCCCGCGCCGAGCGACGGGCGGAGGGTGTGCTCTCGGCCGAGCTGCTCCGCCCCACGCTGCCCGCCTGGCGCCGCGCCAAGGAACGCGCGACGCTCGAGCTGCGAGTCGCGGGGGAAGTGCCTGCAGAGGCGAGTCCAATCCTCAGCGGGACCGTGTCGGGGGACGCACCCACGGTGCTACTGATCGATGACGTTCAAGCGGTGCTCGTGGCGGGGAGCGGCGAGACAGCCGCAGGGATGTGGAGCTCGCATCCCGCCGTCGTCGCCCTGGCCCGCGCCTGGGTCCGGAGGCTCGCGTGAGGCGACTTCTTCTCCTGCTGCTGTGCGCCGTCGGCGGCTGCCGGGCCCGCGCCCTACCGGAGGCCCAGCTGTTCCCCGCCGGGACCGAGTTCACCGCCCGCTACTTGGTGGTGGACGGAACGAGGATCCGCTATATCGACGCGGGGCGGGGCGCTCCGGTGGTCTTTCTGCACGGCCTCGGCGCCTCGATGTACGCCTGGCGCAAGAACCTCGGAGCCGTGGCCGCAGCGGGCTTTCGCGTGATCGCCTTTGATAACCGCGGCTTCGGTCTCTCCGACAAACCGCCGACCCCCTACGACAACGCCGCCTACGCCCGCCTCGCGATCGCCCTCATGGACTCGCTCGGTCTCTCGGATGCCGTGCTCGTCGGGCACTCCATGGGCGGCGCGATCGCCGCCGAGGTCGCTATCGAGTATCCGCAACGCGTGCGGGGGCTCGTCCTGGTCGGCTCGGCCGGCCTGGGCGCCCGCGAGCCGCTCCTGTTCCGGGTGGGCCGGTGGCCTGTGCTCGGACCGGCACTGCTCGCGTTCCGCGGGCGAGGGCTCACCGCCCGTCTGCTCAAGTCCACCTACTCTGATCCCGGCAAAGTGACGGAGGCCGACGTGGATCAGTACTACGCCCCGGTCACCTTGCCGGACTACGGACGAGCTCTACGGGGCGCGCTCCGAGAGTTCCACTTCGACGGTCTGGAAGGGCGGCTCGATCGAATCGCGGCTCCGACCGTCGTGTTGTGGGGGGAGGAGGACCGCTGGGTCCCGCTGGGACTCGGCCGTGCCCTCGCCAGCGGGGTCACTCGCTCGGCGTTCCTCAGCGTACCGCACGCAGGGCACTCGGTACAGGAAGAGGCACCGGACGAGGTGAACCATCTGCTCGTCAGGTTCCTGAAGGATGGGCTGCCCCGCGTCCCCGGGGATCTGGCGCTCGCGCGTTAGGGTCGTATACTTCATCAACCGTCTGGTTGATGAAATCGAACATTGAAGCCTAAGCTCAGTAATTCCAGAGCATTACGGATTGTCGCCGCGGCCCAAGAGGAGTTCTCTCGGCGCGGGTTCGACGGCGCGCGCATGGATCAGATTGCCCGGCGCGCGGCGGTGAACAAGCAACTGCTCTTCTACTACTTCCACTCCAAACGCGGCCTGTTCACGGCCGTGCTCGCCCGCGGTGCGGCAGAGCTCGAGCAGGCGCTGGCCAACCTCCCGACGGGGGGCGACCGTCCCCGGGACCGGATCCGCGTCGCCCTCGGCGCGCAGTTCGACTTCCTGGCGGCGCATCCCGACCTCGTCACGCTGCTCACGCAAGCCGCCCGGTCCGATGCGCGGCCCTTCGCGCCCGCCATCAAGCGGCTGGTCGTGCTGCTCGCCGAGGGGCAGGGCCGCGGTCAGGTGCGCGACGACCTCGACCCGCATTTGGCCGCCGCGCAAGCGCTCGTGCTGATGGTCGCCTATCTCGGCCTCGAATCGCTCATCGCGATGAGCGCGGGCCCTCTCAGCGCCGACGAGCCGGCGCTGCGGGAGCGCTGGAAGGACGCGGCGGTGAGACTGGTGCTGGACGGCGTGGCGGCGCACTAGTGGGCGGTCGCAGCTACCAGTTGATCCAATACGACGCCTTCACGAGAAACGTGTTGTCGGGGCGCAGGCCGAAGAGGTCGCGGAGTTCGCCGCCCATGGATCGCGACCCCTCTGCGCCCACCTGGTCGTATCGACCCTGTGTCCACACGATGAACAGGGTCGAGCCGGGGCGGTACTCCCACCGCAGTACCGCAGTCGAGTTGAACACCTTCTTGTTGACCCCGTCGGCGGGAGCCGCATACGGCTTGTAGCGATCGTCGAACGCTGCAGCTTTGGGATCATCGGCGAGCTCACGCACGTTCGAGTAGGTGCCCTTACTGAGGAACGGCTGGGCATACAATTGGACGGTGAGGGCGGTCGACAGTGTGTAGTCGACCAGATCCAGGTGCGCAAACGTGTAGTGTGAGACAGTGTCGGTGACCGTACCGTGCGGCTGGATGTCCTTCAGCTTGTGGGTGGCGCTCAGGGTCAAGGTCGTCCTGAACTGGGATGCGACGCGAAACAGAACCTGGACACCGGCGTTGAACCTCTCGGACCGGCCCGCGTCTCCACGCCAGTAGCCGAACCACGCGTACGGTGTGAATGCCGGGCGCTCGTCACCGTCCACCTCCGCATTGACCGACAGGTAGGGATCGACGCGCACCGCCGGCCCGCCGCGCGTGCAGTCGCGATCACAGAACGTGGTGCCGAGCTGCCCGGCCGTCACGCCCCCATGCACCCACCAGCGATTGTTCAACTGGGCGTGCACGTTCGTGTTGGCGGCGCGCTCCACGGGCGTCCCCGCCGCGGTCCAGTACTGCCACCAGTTGAAGTTCCAGAAAGCGGTCTGATAGAACGAGCTGGGGTGGCGGGACTGAAAGGCGAACCAGGTGTTCCAGCTCTGCTGGTCCGCCTGCAAAAGAAAGCCGAGGTCGTTCACCTCGAACCCCTGGGAGCGGCGCTGGTAGCTGGTCTCGAATCGGGTGATTCCACCCCCCACCTTCCCGAATTTGAGCTCTTCGGCGTCGCCCCAGAGCGACGTCCGGGTCGGGTCGTAGGAGACGCCGGCACCGGGCCGCTGGTAGTAGTGCACCGGGTCGCGCTGCGTGACGGCGATCGCCGAAGGCGTACCAGTGACCCGGCTCAGGTCGAGCGATCCCGAGATCTGGTATTTGCGCCCGGGGAACCGGTGCCGGAAGTCCAACCCACCCGCGTACGCGTTGTGGCGCAGCGAATCCCAGGTCGACCAGTCCTGATTGCGATGCACCGCCGTGAGCATGACGCCGATACCGCTCTCGCCGCCACGCAGGTCCTGCTGCCCGCGCACCACCGCATAGTTGGTTGCCGGCTCCATGGTGCGCGACCTCGCCGTGGATGGGTCCAGCGTACCCGCCTCGCGGCCCGTAACGGCGTCGAGCACGCCGATGGTTTGGCCACCGGGAAGGCGGCCAGTAAGCTTCGCGGCGCCGTAGATCGTCGTCGCCACGGAGGAGCCCGCGTCGCCGTAATCGGCGAGCTGCGGCGACCGACCGATGCGCCGCGAGTAGAACAGACCCTCACCCGTGCTGCAGTCGTTCACGGCGCTGCAATTCACGTCGAACCGAAAGATCCCCGCGCCCTGAACGAAGAATGGTCGCCGTTCCTGGAAGAATGTCTCGAAGACGCTGAGGTTCAGCACCGCCGGATCCGCTTCGACCTGGCCGAAATCGGGGTTGACCGTCGCGTCGAGCGTGAGGTTCGGGGTGAGCCCGTACTTCAGGTCGGCGCCGGCCGTAACCTTCTGCGAGCGGTCGAAGCTGCTGCTGCCCACCGGAACCGACACGTTTT
>QHTS01000341.1 GCA_003220905.1 Gemmatimonadota bacterium
TCGAGGCGGAGGCGAAGATCGACGGCGTGCTCGACGAGCCGGTGTGGAGTCGGGCGGCGACGCTGACGGGCTTCTCGCAGTACCGGCCGGTGGACGGCCGTCCCGCCGAAGACTCGACCGCGGTGCTCGTCTGGTACGCTCCCGACGCGATTTACTTCGGGATCCGCGCGTTCGAGCGGCACGCCGGCGCCGTGCGCGCCACCGTCGCCGATCGCGACAACATCGACAAGGACGACAACGTCACCATTCTCCTCGACACGTTCGACGATCACCGGCGCGCCCTGCTCTTCGCCGTGAACCCGCTTGGCGTGCAGGAGGACGGCGTATGGAGCGAGGGGCTCGAGGCCGGCGCCGCAGGCGGAGGCGGGATCCCCGAGCGGATCGACGCGGTCATCGACCGCAACCCCGACTTCGTGTACGACTCCAAAGGGCGGCTAACGGACTGGGGGTACGAGGTCGAAGTGCGGGTCCCCTTCAAGAGCCTGCGGTACCAGAGCGCCGATCCGCAGAACTGGGGCGTCCAGGTGCTGCGCCTGGTGCAGCACTCGGGGTACGAGAACACCTGGACGCCGGTGTTCCGTGCGAGCGCGAGCTTCCTCGTCCAGGCGGGGCGGCTGACGGGGCTCACCGGCCTCCACCGCGGCCTGGTGCTCGACTTCACGCCCGAGTTCACCTCCCGCGTGGTGGGCGATTCGGCACCGCCGTCGGGCTACGACTACCGCGGCACGCCGGAGTTGGGGGGCAACGTGCGCTGGGGAATGACGCAGAACTTGACGCTCACGGGGACGGTGAACCCCGACTTCTCCCAGGTCGAGGCCGACGTCGGCCAGGTGACGGTCAACGAGCGATTCGCCCTGTTCTTCCCCGAGAAGCGGCCGTTTTTCCTCGAGGGGCTGGAGCAGTTCGACACGCCGAATCGCCTCATCTACACGCGCCAGATCGCCGCGCCGGTGGGCGGCGTGAAGCTCACCGGGAAGGTCGGCGCAACGGCCGTCGCTTATCTCGCGGCTGTGGACGACCGCGGCCAGTCCGTGTCGGGGGATAACCCGGTCGTCAGCCTGCTCCGCCTGCGTCGCGATCTCGGTACGAGCTCCACGGCCGGCCTCGCGTACACCGATCGCATTGACGGCCACGACTACAACCGCGTGTTCGCTGCCGACGCGCGCGTGATCTGGAAGAAGATCTGGTTTTCGGACGCGCAGCTGGTGGGCTCCTGGACGCGCGACGCCGCCGGAGCGCGCGCGGGATACATGTGGAGCGTGACCGTCGCCGACCGGACGGGGCGATCGTACGGCAACCACATCGGGCTGTTCGGCGTAACCCGCGATTTCGAAGCCCGCAGCGGGTTCGTCAACCGCGTGGATTACGTACAGGCCAGCGTGTTCAACCGGCTGAGCCTGTACGGCAAACCGGGCGCGCTGCTCGAGCAGCTCACGACCTTCTTCCAGGTGTTACCGATCTGGAAGTACGACGACTTCTTCCGGATGAAGGAGACGTTCGAGGGCTTCATCAGCGTGACGCCGCTGGCGACGCTGCGCGGCGGCTGGGGCGTGAACGGCGTCATCCAGAATGCGATGCAACGCTTCGACAACGCCGCCTATGCCGGCTACCGGGTCGATCGCACGGTCGACACCATCCCGTTCGCAGTTCCGCACGGGCTCTACAACCTCTGGGCAGGCAACGTCGGCGTGAACACACCCAACCGCGCCCTGACGGTGTCCGCGAACGCCGGCTACGGCGCCACCGCGATCTTCGCGGAGGCGGCACGCGGCCACCAGGTTTTTGTCGCGGTCACGACGGCCTGGAAACCGACTGCGGCGGCCCGGCTCGAGGGGCGCTGGACGCACCTGCGGCTCACGCGGACACGCGACGGCAGCCGGTTTTCGACGGCGAACATCCCGCGGTTGAAGCTGGAGTATCAAGTGTCACGCGCCATCTTCCTTCGGTACGTGGGACAGTACTTCGCGCAAGATCAGGTTGCGCTCGAGGACCCGCGTACCGGACAGCCGCTGCTCGTGGACGGCACGACCGCGGCGCCGGCGGTAACGAACGACTTCCGTTCGGACTTCCTGTTCTCGTACAGGCCGACGCCCGGGACCGTGGTGTTCCTCGGCTACGGCGCGTCGCTCAGCGAAGCCGAACCGTTCCGGTTCCGGAACCTGAGCCGCACGTCGGATGGCTTCTTCCTCAAGCTGAGCTACCTGTTCCGTGTGTAGCCCCTCTACCCCTCCCCTCCGCGCGGGGCCATTTTTCCCCTCCATGCCTCCCCCCGCGGCCGACCTGACCCAGCAGCTCGCCGACGAAGACCGCGCCAAACAGCGTCGCTACGTGCTCGCGAACACCCGCGCGCGCTGGCGGTTCGTCGCGTTGGGGGCGGCCCTGCTCGCGATCCTCCGCGCCGCGCGGGTCACTCCTGTCTCGTGGCCCTTCATCCTGGGCTTCGCCGGCGTGTTCGCCGCCATCAGCTACGCGATGCTCCGCCTGGCACGGGGCGGCGACTTCCGCGCCTGGCACGCGCACGCCGACATGGCGGTGGGTGCCGCGATGATCTCCGCGATCCTCTACGCGGTGGGACCGACCGGACACCTGCTGTACGTCGTGTACCTGATCGCGCCGCTCCAGGCGGCGCTCTACCTCGGCCAGACGGAGGCGTGGCAGGCGCTGCTCATCAATCTCACGGGCTTCGGCCTCGCCACCGCCCTCCGGGTCAGCCAGGGCGCGCCAGGCTGGGCGTGGAGCGCGTTCGCGCAGGAGACGCTGGTGCTCGCGTTCGTGAGCGCCGCCCTCCTGCCGACGCTGGCCCGGTTCGTCACGCGGCTGCAAGCCGCGCGGAGCACCCTGGCGCAGGTGGAGCGCGGCGACCTCACGGTGAAGGTGCAGGACGAGGAGGCGGACGAGCTGGGCTACCTCGGCGCGAGCGTGAACCGGACCACCGGCGCGATCGCCGGTCTGGTACGCCAGGTCCAGCACCAGTCCCAGGACCTCGCGGCCATGGCCCAGCAGCTCGCCGCGTCCGCCCAGGAGCTGCAGGCCGCGTCCCATGAGATCTCCGCCGCCGCGGAGCGGCTGACCGAGGGCACCTCGCGCCAGCGGCAGCTCATCGGCCACGGGCGCGACGACTCCGAGGCCGCGGCGGACGTCGCGGCACAGCTGCACGCGCGGGCGCAGGAGGCCGAGCGCCAGATCGCCGGCGTGGCGCAGCAGGCGCAGCGCCATGGCCAGGAGATCGCGCGGGCGAGCGAGCTGCTCGTGACCCTCGTCGACCACCTCGACCAGGTCTCCCGCGCCGCCGGTACGCTGGAGCTGGGCTCGCGGGAGATCGGAAAGCTCGTCGATGCGATTACCCGTATCGCCAGCCAGACCGACCTCCTCGCCCTCAACGCGGCGATCGAAGCGGCGCGCGCGGGCCAGCACGGCCTGGGATTCCGGGTGGTGGCCGACGAGGTGCGCAAGCTCGCCGAGCAGAGCGCCCGCTCCGCGGAGGAGGTGCGCGCCCGCGTGCGGCAGACGCAGGACCAGATCGGGCAGGTGATCGCGGCGATGGACGAGGGGCGACGCACGGCCCAGGGCGTGGGCGCCGTGTCCGCGGCGGCCCGGCAGGCGCTGGACGCCATCTTCGGCGACCTGAACGCCACCGTGAAGTTCGCCAGCGCCTTTGCGGGCGAGACCGAAGGTCAGACGCAGCGGATCCGCGAGGTGGTGCGGCGGATGGAAGAAGTCGCGGGGATCACCGAGACGGCGGCGCAGGGCGCCGAGCAGACCTCGGCGGCGACGGAGGAGCAGATCGCCTCGCTGGGCGAGCTCACCACGACGTCGCAGCACCTCTCGGTCGCGGCGGCCAAGCTCACGGAGACAATTCAGCGATTCAACGTGAACGGGAAGGGGTAACCGGAACCCTGGGGCGGCCGCTGGAGTTCTCATCATGGTGCGTAAACTGAGACTCCGAGGAGCAACCATGTCCATTCGACCGATCAAGCGGATCGTACAGTCGCAGCCGACCATCGAGGGCGCCGGCGTGCGGTTGCGCCGCGCGTTCGGCTTCGGCGACACCAAAGAGTTCGATCCCTTCCTCTTGTTCGACGACTTTCGCAACGAGAATCCCGAGGACTACCTCGCGGGGTTCCCCTGGCACCCCCATCGCGGCATCGAAACCATCACCTACGTCCTCGCGGGGACGGTCAACCACGGCGACAGCCTCGGAAACAAGGGAGCCCTGGGAGCCGGTGACGTGCAGTGGATGACCGCGGGCAGCGGGATCCTCCATCAGGAGATGCCGCGCGGCGACCCGCAGGGACGCATGCACGGGTTCCAGCTCTGGGCGAATCTGCCGTCCTCCCTGAAGATGACCCGACCGCGCTACCAGGACATCTCGGGCGGCGACATTCCGGAGGTGACCGACGACGACGGCACGCGCGTCCGGGTGATCTGCGGAAGCTTTTGGGGGAAGGCCGGCCCGGTCGAGGGAGTAGCGGCGGACCCACGGTATCTGGACGTGTGGGTCCCGCCGGGCAAGCGCAAGTCGCTGCCGGTCGAGACGTCGGGGCACGCGTTCGCCTACGTGTTCGAGGGCGGTGGCACGTTCCGCGACGCCTCGGAGCCGGGCGCCGTCCGCACCGAACGCGTGGGACCCTTGGTAGGCGGAGGCGGCGGAGTGGCAGAGAACCGCTCGCTCGTGCTGTTCGACAGCGGGGATGCGGTCACGGTCCAGGCAGGCGACGCCGGGATCCGGTTCCTCCTCGTGTCGGGGAAGCCGATCGAGGAGCCGGTGGCGTGGTACGGCCCCATCGTGATGAACACGCCGGACGAGCTGCGGCGGGCGTACGCCGAGCTCCAGGACGGCACCTTCATCAAGCAACGCTAGGGTTGACCATGCGGTGAAGCTCGGCCGCAGAGCGATCCGCCTCCCGCACGATTTCGTCTATCGGCGCGGTGAGAAGCTCGTGGCCGAGCACGACCGGCTTTCCATCCACGAACACATCGCGTACGTCGCTCGCGCACGCCGCGTACACCACCAGCGACACCGGGTCGCCGATCGCAGGGTGGAGATGCGGCTCGCGCAGGTCGAGGACGACGAGGTCGGCGCGCTTGCCGGGGGCGATCGAGCCGATCTCGGCTTCGAGGCCCAGCGCGTGGGCGCCTCCGAGCGTGGCGAGCTCGAGCACCCGGCCGGCGGGGAGCGCGTCGGCACCGAGACGGGGCTTCTGGATCAGCGCGGCGAGGCGCATCTCGGCGAACACATCGAGCCGGTTGTTGCAGGGCGCGCCGTCGGCCCCGATCGCGACGCGGCACCCCGCGGCCAGGAGCTCCGGCACCTTCGCCACGCCGCTCGC
>QHTS01000343.1 GCA_003220905.1 Gemmatimonadota bacterium
GCGGTCTTCTTGGCCTTGAGCGCCTGCTCGACTTCGGGACGCTTGGCACGGATCGCGGCGTTTTGCTTCTTGGGCACCGGATAGGTCGTCGCGCGCACGGCGGACCGCTCGGTGACGAGCAACCGCCCCTCGGCCACCCACTTCGCGCGACCGCCGTTCATCAGCTTGGCGCTGGCGTGCCCGTACAGCTGGAGCAACCAGAAGGCGAAGGCGGCGAACCAGTTGTTGTTGTCACCGTACAGCACGACCGTGGTCTTGGGCGTGACGCCAGCGTCCGACAAGAGCTTCGCGAACGCTTTCTTGTCCGGGATGTCGCGCCGCACCGGATCGTTCAGCTGCGACTGCCAGTTCCAGCCGACGGCGCCGGCGATGTGCCCGGAGTCGTACGCCGTCGTGTCCACGTCCACTTCGATCAGGCGGATGCCCGGATCGGTGAGGTGCCCTGCCACCCACTCGGTGGAAACGAGCACCTCGGGATGCGCGTACGCCACGCTTGCCTCCAATCAGGTTAAACCCGACAGCGCCAGTCGGGTTTCAGGTGAAAAAAAACAATTGGGATGGCGGGACTAGTTCCCGGCCAGCGCCCCGGCGATGTGGTACAGCTCGGGCTCATCGTGCGTGAGGTCCGCGAGGGAGATGCCGGCCAACAGATCGTTGATCCGTTGCTCCAGCATTCGCCAGACGGGCCGGATGCTGCACGCAGCCTCCGGACTACATCGCTGAGGATCGACGGGATGCAGGTCGCAGTTCACTTCGAAGGTGACGTGCTCCGAGGCTTCGATTACGTCCTTGACGGTGATGACGTGGGACTCACGGGCGAGGTGGTATCCGCCCTTGGCGCCACGGACCGAGTCCACCAGGCCGGCGCGCCGCAGGCGCAGGAGGATCTGCTCGACGTAGTCGTGAGGCAGCCGCTCTTGCTCGGCGAGCTCGCGCGCCGCGACCGGCCCCTGCCCCGCACGCTTCGCGAGGTTCACGGAGACGATCAGCCCGTACTCGGCCCAGGTGGTGACGCGCATGGAATCAATATGGGAGGGTAGGTCTCGGGATTCAATGGGAGCAGGGAGCACAGAGGAGGGAGCAGGGAGCCGGGAGCAGGGAGCCGTAAGCACCGCTGCGGCAGTAGGTACCGCTCCCTGCTCCCCGCTCCCTGCTCCCTACCGCGCGCCGCCAATCCGCGGGCTGACGGAGACGCCCACTTGCACCCCGAACACGTTCTCCCCCGAGTTGCGCTGCAGCCACAGCAGTCGCGAATTCAGGTTCCACATGACCCGACCACCGTACAGATCCACCCCCACGCCGCCGTGCGCGCCTTGAGCGATCCCGCGGTCGGGGCCCTGGGAATACACACCGGCGAGCAGCAGGCCGACCTGCCCGTACACGCGCCCCCACGCGGGACGAGCGGACGCCTCGTAGGTCGGGGCGAAGAGCACCGCGTTCTCGCTGCAGCCGGTGGGCGGGCAGCCAGCGGTGATACGGAGCGGGGCCAAGTCGATCTGGACGGCGACGGTGCCCGCCTTCTTGGTGTCGCGCCGGAATCGCGCCCCGACGAACGGAGCGCGCCCGTGCAGGGAGCCGGAGATTGGAATCAGAACGCTCGCCGCCGGACCGACCGTACCGTCGAGAAATTCCCCTTTGCGCACGCCGCCGAACGCAACCGACGCGTTCGCCACGGCCTCGAGGGCCTGGATCTGACTCCCCGGGACCTCGAGAAAGCGCCCCGCGAGGGTTGCGACGACCGTGCGCCCGACATTCACGCGCACGCCGAGTCCGAAGGCGAGCGCGAGCTCGCTGGTCGTCGAGGCGCTGCAGGGAATGATGGAGAGCAGGCAGAGCGAGTCGACCTCCGTGACCCGCGCCAGGCCGAGGGCCGTCAGCGCGAAAGGTGCGACGACACCTCGTGTGCCTACGGGATAGTAGTAGGAGTCGAGCACATACAGGCTCAGGCGCCGGAGGCCTTTGTCGGTCGATAGATCGTTGTAGCGGGCGATCGCGAGCCCAGTCTCACCCTCGTCGCCGCTGATGAGGGCGACGGACCCGCCGAACGACGAGAAGCTGTGGCTCGATCCGGAGCCATCCTCCAAGCTGACGGACGAGTAGGTCGGACCGATGCGCACCCGCCGTTGCGCGTGTGCGGATGAAAGGTCGAAGAGCGTCAGCGCCGCGGCAACGAGGCATGTCGTACGCATGCCGCTACGGATAACGAGCCGGGGGGTCGGATTCGGTGACTCGAATCACGACCCCCAGTGTGACTGGGTTTACTTGACGAGGAATCCGACGATGAGGCCCGCGACGTTCATCCGGTCGAGCCACGCCCAGAACGTCGCCTTGAGCAACGGTCGGACTTTGTCATACCACACGCCGCTGCCGAGGGTGGACAACGCGATGGTGGACAACCAGAGGAGCGTTCCGAACTCCATCCCCGCCAGGGGCCCGCCGCCCTGCACCCACAGCCCCTCCTTGAGGCGTCGATAGGAGCACGCGAGCAGCACGCCGAAGACGAGCGCTAGCGCGCCCGACTTCAGCATGGCCGGCAGCATCATCTTCTTTTGCTGTTCGGGCGTGGGCGGCATCGTGCCGAACGCGCGCATTTCCGGTCCAGTGAAGACCTTCCCCCACATGACGAAGTCGGCGAAGAATGCGCCGACGCCGGCGATCAGTCCCGCGACGATCCAATTCATTGGTGCTCCTCCGACGAACGAGTGTGCACTGCCGACGGCCGTCCTCGGCTATTTGCGCTCCCCGGGCACCCCCAACTCGGTCATGGCCAGGAGATCGAGCACTGCTTCGAGATCCTTCCCTTTGAGCACGCCCTTCTCCATCACGAGCTGGCGTACCGTGACGTTTTTCGCTACCGCCTCCTTGGCGAGCTTTGCCGCCTCGGCGTATCCGATCCTGGGGGCGAGGGCGGTGACGAGTGCGGGGCTGCGCTCGAGCCAGTACTCGCACTGTGCACGGTCGGCTTCGATGCCGTCGACGCACCGCTCCGCGAGCACGCGGGAGGCGTTGGTGAGAATCCGCATCGTGAACAGAAGATTGTGCGCGATCACGGGCATCATGACATTGAGCTCGAGCTGTCCCGCCTCCGCTGCCGCCGCGATCGTGACGTCGTTTCCGAGCGCCTGGTAGCACACCATGTTCACCATCTCGGCGATCGACGGGTTCACCTTCCCCGGCATGATGCTGGAGCCCGGCTGGACCGCGGGCAGCACGATCTCCGCGAGCCCGGTCCGCGGGCCCGAGGCGAGCACCCGGAGATCGCTCGCGATCTTGCCGAGGTCCATCGCGTATGTGCGCAACGCCCCCGAGAACGCCGCCGCGTCCCCCATGGACTGCATGAGCTGGACGCGGTCCTTCCCTTCCCGCAGCTCGATGCCGGTGAGCGTCCGCAGGTGCTTGACCATCAGGGCCGGGTACGCGGGCTCGGCGTTCAGACCCGTCCCGACGGCGGTGCCCCCGATGCCGAGGTCGCGCAGCGCATCGGCCGCCTGGCTGACGCGGTCCGCGCTCCGCTCGATTGTGTGCCCGTAGGCGGCGAACTCCTGGCCCAGCCGGATCGGCGTCGCGTCCTGCAGGTGCGTACGCCCCGACTTGAGGATCGTGTCGAACGCCTTGCCCTTCGTCAGGAAGCTCCGCGCGAGGCGGCCCATGGCGTCGAGCAGCGCGGGCAGCTCCGAGAGCGCCGCCAGCCGGATAGCGGTGGGGATCACGTCGTTGGTGGACTGGGCCATGTTGACGTGGTCGTTCGGGTGCACGGGCTTGTATTCGCCGCGCTTGCCGCCCAGCAGCTCGTTCGCGCGATTGGCGAGGACCTCATTACAGTTCATGTGGTGCGACGTCCCCGCCCCCGCCTGATAGGGATCCACGACGAACTGGTGGCGGTGCTCCCCCGCCAGCACCTCGTCCGCCGCCCGCACGATCGCGTCGGCAAACTTCGGGTCGAGGCGCCCGGTCTGCTTGTGCGTGAGGGCGGCGGCCTTCTTGATCCACACGACGGCGTTCACGAACGGCGAGAGGGGGAGGAGCTGGGAGATGGGGAAATTCTGGCGGGCCCGCTCGGTCTGAATCCCGTAGAGCGCGTCGACGGGAACGGGCAGCTCGCCCAGGGGATCACGCTCGATGCGGGTCGCGCTCATCGCCTCCGTCCGTTCGGTCACGGCGCCGTCGGTCTCGAACCAGGAATCGCCCATGGACACCCCGGATCTCCTGCAGCACCTGCCCGACCAGGCCCGCTTCTCGGGCACCAAGATGACCAAGCTGGACTGCTTCCGCTCGGACCGGCTCTTGGTCGGCCTGAATTGCTTCGAGCCGGGGCAGGAGCAGAAAGTGCACACGCACGCCGGCGCCGACAAATTCTATTTGGTTGTGACTGGAAAGGCGAGGTTCATCCTCGGTGAGAATGTCAGGGAGGCGGGGCCGGGAGACCTGATCCTGGCGCCGTTGGGCGTCCCTCACGGGGTCGAAACGGCGCTGGAGCGGACCGTCATGCTCGTCGCGATCGCACCAGCACCGCGGGGGTAATCGCTTTCACTTCGTAGGTTCGACCCTCAAGCTGTTGTTGAACCGATTGAAGTATTCGGTCATCCCGATCACCATGGTGATCTCCACGATCTGCCCCTCGTCCCAGGAGCCTCGAAGCCTCCCGTATAGCTCGTCTCCTACGTCGTGCCCCGATCCGTGTACCACGTCCGCGTATTCCAGCGCTACCCGCCACGCCGCCTCGAGCCGCTCGATCGGGGCGCTTCCTCCCCGGTCCTGGATCGCCTCGACCAGCTCCACGCTGGCACCCTGCTGTCTTGCCAAGACAGTGTGGGAGTTGAGTCAGTAACGACAGGCGTTCAAGTGAGAGATGCGCACCCACAGGAGCTCCTTCAGGAGCGGGGGCACCGTGCCCTCGCTCATCACGGTGCGGAAGTGCGCGATCATCGTCCGCAAGTGATTGGGCCGGAGCGCTACGGTGCGGAACATGTTGGGGATGTTGCCGCGCTCCTTGAGGTACGTCTCGAAAATCGGCCGGACGTCCGGGGCGGCCTGGTCCGGCGTCAGCGGCTTGATCCGGGGTGTCGTCATATCCGATCTCCACTTCGCTTCCCCCAGCCGATTTTGAACAACTGCACCGCGGCATGGTAGCCCACGGATCGCACGAGGGCGTACACACCGAGCACCGTGAGCAGGATCGCCGTGTAAGCGCGCCACAACAGCAGCATGGTCACTTGCCGGGCGCCGAAGTCCCCGGCGAACCCGTTGATGAACGCCACCTCGAGTCCACCGCCTCCCGAGGGCAGCGGTACGATCAGGGGCGCATGCAGCAGCGCGAGCGCGCCGAAGAACATTTGGGGAAACGGCGGACGGTCCGGAAGGCCCCAGGCGAGCGCCGGGAGGATGAGCGCGCGGGCGGCCAGGCTGACCACGGTCAAGAGCGCCCCCGCGCCGAGCGCCCACCAAGGAGCGCGGCGCACGTGCGCCCACGCGACCCGCCACTGCCGGCGCACGCGGTGGCGGACGAATCCGGAGCGTGCGAGGCGCTGCAACAGGTATACCGCCACCAGGACGAGCAACACAGTGATCTCGATGGTCACGAGCTCGCCCGCCCGATGGTGCCGGAGCCAGGTACGGGCCGCGTCTTGCCAATCGGGTACGTAGTACGCGATCAGGGCTGCGGCCGCGATCACGAACACCGGCCATTCCGACGCGACCTCCACGCCGATCGCCACGAGCGCGGTGACCGGTCGCAGCCCGGCCTCGGCGAGGCCGAGGAAGCGTGCCGGCTCGCCCCCCAGACGATTCGGCGTGAGCTGGGATGCCGCCTCACCATAGAGGTTCAGGCGAAATGCGTCGTTAAACGGGAGCCGTCCCCCCGCGGTCCACACGGCGAGCTGGATCCGCCAGGCACGGACGAGGCAGTCCACGCCTAGGAGCGCGAGCGCGAGCAGATGGCTCATCACAGAGTGCGGAATTCGGAATGCGGAGTGCGGAATGTGAGGACTAGCGTCGACCCGCGACATTCGAGGGCACAGTTCCGCATTGGATTAGTCGGAGCAGTCGCCCAGCGGGTAGATGAAGCCGCAATTCGGGCAGGGGCTCTTACATCCCCACGGCTTGGGTCGCACCTCGGTGCCGCAGCGCAAGCAGGTGGGCCGCGGCCTAGCCGAGGCGGTAGGCGCCGGTGAGGAAGGGGTTGGCGCGGCGCTCGCGTCCGACGGTGGTTTCCGGTCCATGCCCGGTGTACACGATGGTCGAATCGGGGAGCGTAAGCAACTCGCGCTCGATGCCGTTGCGCAGGGTGTCGAAGTCGCCCCCCGGTAGGTCGGTCCGCCCGATCGATCCCTGAAACAGCACATCGCCCCCGAACGCCACGCCCTGGCCTGCGAACACGACACTCCCGGGCGAGTGCCCGGGGACGTGACGGACGCGGAACGCGAGTCCCCCGATCCGCAGCTCGTCGCCGTGGGCGAGCTCGCAGTCGGGCGCCGGCAACGGCTCGGCGCGCATGCCGAAGGCGAAGGCCTGCTCCGGGACGTGGTCGTACAGCGTGCGGTCCGCCGGATGCAGGTAGACGGGGACCCCGGTATCGGCCTTGAGCCGCGGGACGCCGAGCACGTGGTCGAGGTGCGCGTGGGTGAGCCAGATCCCGACCGGCCGGACGCCCTCGGCCTGCAGCTTGTGGGCGATCAGACCTGCTTCCTCGCCCGGGTCGATGATCGCGCACTCGGCCGTCGCTTCGTCGATCACGAAGTAGCAGTTCTCGACGAACTGGCCGTTCGGGATCTGTACGACCCTCATTCCCTTAATGCCTGGCGCGCCTGGCGCACCAACTGCGGCTCCTCGCGGAGCGCCGCGAGGTACTTCTCGACGGCGATCGCGGCGGTCGTGGCATCACCCACGGCGGTGGTGATCTGGCGTGTGAGCTGGCTGCGCACGTCCCCCGCGGCAAAGAGACCGGGGATGGAGG
>QHTS01000065.1 GCA_003220905.1 Gemmatimonadota bacterium
GATTTTCACGGACCGTGCCGCGCAACAGCACCGGGCGCTGCTCCACCAGCGTGATGCGCCGGCGCGGGGCCGCGCCCGCCCGCCGCGCCTTCCCTCCGGCCACCACGACGCCGTCGAGCCGCACCTCGCCTTCTGAGGGGCGCTCGAGCAGGGCGAGCAGCCGCAGCAGGGTGCTCTTGCCTGATCCGTTCGGTCCCACGATAGCGACGCCCGAGCCGGAGGGGACGGCGAACCGCTCGATGTCGAGCACCACGCGGCCGTCGTAGCGGTGACGCACGCCGACGAGCTCAAGCATGCCCGCGGCCCTGGAGCGCCTGGAGCGCGACGTTCACCAGCAGGGCGAGGAGCAGCAGGATGAGCCCGAGTGCGAGCGCGAGCCCGAAGTCGCCCTGGCTCGTGTACAGCGCCACCGCGGTCGTGAGGGTGCGGGTCTGGCCGCGGATGTTGCCGCCCACGGTCATGGCGGATCCGATCTCCGCGACGACGTGGCCGAAGGCGGTCGTGATCACCGCCGCGAGGGCGAACCGGGCCTCGCGCGCCACGGTCCACGCGGTGCGCCAGCGGCCGGCGCCGAGCGTCTCGGCGGTGCGACGGATGCGGGGATCGACGCCCTGGACGGCGGCGGCGGCGAGTGCGGCGGCGATCGGGAATGCGAGCGCGACGTCGCCCACCACGATCGCCTGCCAGGTGTAGAGCCATCCGACGCCGCCCAGCGGGCCTCGCCGGGACAGGAGGCCGTACAGCAGCAGCCCCACCACCACGGTCGGAAACGCGAGGGCGGTGTTGACGACCGTGAGCGCGGCGCGGCGCCCCCAGAACGGCTTCGTCGCGAGCACGAAGCCTACGGGGATGCCGAGCCCGCAGGCGAACACGGTGGCGATGAGGCCGATCTTGAGCGTGAGGAGCGCGATGCCGTACACTTCGACGTCGCCTGACAGGAGCAAGGCGACCGCGCGCCGCAATCCCTCCCCTAGAAAGTCCATCCCACACCGATCGTCGCCCACGGATGCGCCGTCCACTCAGTGAGTGCCGCGGACGGGGCCAGGACCGGGACATGGTCGGTCGGGTCCCCCGCCTTGTACTGCAAGGGATAGTTGAGCTTCCAGAGCACCAGGCGGAAGTCCCCTCGCACGGAAAGACGCCGGGCGGGGTACCAGCGCAGACCGGCGTTGGGGGCGATGGTGAACTTCGTGCCGAACTTGTAACCGCCCGAGTCGCGGGGCGACGTGCTGCCGATGGCCACGCCCAGGGCTCCGCCCACGTACGGGGCGAATCCACGCCACGTCTTGCGGCCTGTGAGCACGAGCTGCAGGCCGGCGTCGGCGAGCACGACGTCGTTGTTGGAGGGTCCGGTCTTCCGCGACAGTGTATCCCTGAACGGGTTCACGACGTAGCGGTTCGTCCGACCGTAGGCGAGGCCGAGCGAGGCCCCGATCGCGCCGAACAGCACTTCGTAGCGGATTCCCCCGGTCTTGCCGTCCGAGAGCCCGACGTCCACGCTCCCCCGGCTGCCACCGAGATAGCCGAAGGTGAGGACGCCGACGCCACCGCGCCGGACGTCGTGGTAAGGGGATTGACCGGGCTCGTGGCCCACTTGGGCGGTCAGGCGGTCGGGCGGAAAGGCGGTCAGGAGTCCCGCTGCGCTGAGAAGCGCCGTGCACCACGCCAACGTACCGCCCGACCGCCCGTCCGCCTGTCCGCCCATTAGTCCGTCTCCCTGAGGTCCCGCCCCGTCATCTCGGGCGGCGGTTGGATATCGAGCAGCCGGAGCACGGTGGGGCCGACATCGCAGAGCGCGCCGCCGTGGCGCAGCGCCGCGCGCGCCGCGTCGTCCACAACGAGGAACGGTACCGGGTTCGTGGTGTGCGCCGTGTGTGGGCCGTCCGTCAAGGGGTCGATCATCAGCTCGCAGTTACCGTGATCGGCCGTGACGAGCAGCGTGGCGCCGCGCCGCTCGGCGCTCTTCACGACGCGCTCGAGACACTGATCGACCGTCTCCACGGCCTTCACGGCCGCGCTTAGTACCCCGGAATGGCCGACCATGTCCCCGTTCGCGTAGTTGCAGAGGACGAAATCGTGGTGCCCCGCCTCGATCGCCTTGCACAGGACGTCAGTGACCCCCGGCGCGCTCATTTCGGGCATCAAATCGTACGTGGCGACCTTCTGCGACGGCACGAGCAGGCGCTCCTCACCGGGGTAGGGCGTCTCCACCCCGCCGTTGAAGAAGTAGGTGACGTGCGCGTACTTCTCCGTCTCGGCGGTGCGGAACATGGTCTTGCCGTGGTCGGACAGCACCTGCGCCACGATCTCCGAGAGCACCATCGGCCCGAACGCCATCGGAAAGGGAAACGTCGCGTCGTACTGGGTCATGGTGACGAGATCGACGGGGGTCCTCGTCCCGGTGTCGAAGCCGTCGAACCCGTCCACTGCCAGGGCGCGCACCATCTGGCGCATGCGGTCGGCCCGGTAGTTGAAACAGAAGATCCCGTCGTCCGGCCGGATGCGCGGCGTCCCCGCGATGACGCGGGGCTTCACGAACTCGTCGGTCTCCCCCGCGTCGTACGCGCGGCGCACGCCCGCGACCGGGTCGGGAACGACCTCACCCACGCCGTGCACCATCGCGTCGTAGGCGACCTTGGTGCGCTCCCAGCGCTTGTCGCGGTCCATCGCGTAATAGCGGCCCACCACGGTGGACACCACCGCCCGACCGCCGTACTGCGCGAGCAGATCCCCCAGCTCCTGCGTGAACGCGAGCGCCGATTGCGGCGGCGTGTCGCGCCCGTCGAGCCAGGCATGAATCGCGACCGGCAGCTCGTGCAGATGAGCGAGCATGACCGCGGCCACGAGGTGCTGGTCGAGCGCGTGCACGCCGCCGTTGCCGATGAGGCCCAGGAGGTGCAGCGTCCCGCCGCGCCCCTTCACCCGTGTGCACAGCTCGACGAGCGGCGGCGACCGGAAGAACTCGCCCGACTGGATGGCCTGCGAGATCCGCACGATGTCCTGCGGCACGACGCGGCCTGCCCCGAGGTTCAGGTGCCCCACTTCACTGTTGCCGATCTGTCTTTCGGGAAGACCCACGGCGAGCCCCGACGCGTTGAGCAACGTGCGGGGCGCTTTCGCCCAGAGGCGATGCCAGGTGGGGGTCCGCCCGAGCTCGACGGCGTTGCCCTCCCGGCCGGGACGGAAGCCCCAGCCGTCGAGCACGATCAGGACGACCGGGGTGCGCGGCCCATGCCTCTTTGCCATATTGGAGGGGATGCAATCTAGCCGGGCCCTCCGCGCCCTTCCAGTTGTGCTGGGGCTCGTCGCACCCCTGTCGCTCGCCGCCCAAGCGCGCTATCGCGTCACCACCGACGGGGCCTGGTTCTGCCAGGAGCCGGGCGGAAAGCGCTTGGCGCGCCTGGCGCGCGGTGCCGTGCTCATGGGCGGCGAGGCGCAGGGCGACTGGCAGGGCGTGATGGTGGAGGGCTGGATCTTCACGACCTCGGTGGGCCCGACGCCGCGCGCGGGCTACGACCTCACCGTGACGCGCGCGCCGGAGGAGAACCTGCGCTCCGCTCCGGCGGGCGCGCTCATCGGGAAGTTGCCCCAGGGGTTCCTCCTCACCAGGGTCGCGGAAGGCACGTCGGGTCGGTGGATCCACGTGACGCGCGCGGGCTGGGTGGAAAAGACGGACCTCGAGTCGATCGCGCAGGTGGCGAGCTCGCGCACCGCCGCGCCGGACTCGGACACCACCCAGGCGCGGCCGACCCCCGCCCGCGCGCCCGCGGTCGCGCCGGCCACGGGGCACGGATCGGCGGGGAGTCCACCCGACACGACGGCCAGCGCGTCCGCTCCAGTCGACCCGTCTCGCGTCGAGTCCGCGCGTCGCACGGTGCTGTACCGGTCGCCGGAGGGGCAGCCGGCGGGGACGCTCGCGCCGTCGGCGCCGCTGCGCGTGCTGGGGCGCTCGGGCGAGTGGACGCGGGTGGAGCTCGAAGGGTGGGTCAGGAGCGCGGATTTGCAGATCGCGCCACCCGGCGTGCTCGTGGGCATCACCGCTGCCGAGCTGCGCACCGACCCGCAGCGCTATGCGGGACAGGTGCTCCGCTGGACGCTGCAGTTCATCTCGACCCAGAAGGCCGACGAGCTGCGGCCCGAGATCCCGAACGGCGCCACGTACTTCCTGGCGCGCGGCCCCCTCCCCGAGCGCGGGTTCGTGTACGTCGTGGTCCCCGAGGCGAGGCGCGCACAGCTCGAGACCATGACGCCCCTCGCCACCATCCAGGTCACCGCGCGCGTGCGCACCGGCCGCACCCGGTTCCTCGGCAACCCGGTGCTCGACATGATCAACCTCGAGACCCTGCCATGAACGAGATCCTGCGTGATCGCCTGTTGCGGAAGCTCGACGCGCTCCCCGACGCCAAGGCGTATCAGGTGCTCGACTACGTCGAGTTTCTCGAGTCCCGGTACGCCGAGCGGCCGGCCGGCGCGCCGCCGTTCCAGCGCGTGGCCGAAACGCTCGAAGACACGCTGCGGGCGGGCCGCGTCCCGGTCAACATCATCAAGGGGACGATGGACGCCGTGGGCAAGGCGGGAAAGTTGCTCGAGAAGGTCGCGGCGGCGGGGAAGGCGGCGGTGGAGGAGGCGGCGAAGCAGTCCGCGGACAAGGACAAGGTTGAGGAAACTCCCCCCGCCCAGTAACTTTTGCCATGGGAACCTTCCGGCCCGCTGCCGCTCTCACGTTCGACGACGTCCTGCTCGTTCCGCGGCTCTCGAGCGTGCACCCGCGGAACGTGGACGTGCGCTCGCGCTTCACCCGTGGCATCTCTCTCAACATCCCCGTCGTGTCCGCCGCGATGGACACGGTCACCGAATCCGAGATGGCGATCGCGATCGCGCGCGAGGGCGGCATCGGCGTGATCCACAAGAACATGCCGGTCGACCGCCAGGCGGCCGAAGTGGACAAAGTGAAGCGCAGCGAGTCGGGGATGATCCTGCACCCGATCACCCTCGGGCCGGATCGGCCGCTGCGCGAGGCGGTGCGTCTGATGGAGCGGTTCCACATCTCGGGGGTGCCGATCGTGGACGACGCCGGGCGCCTGGTGGGTATCATCACCAACCGCGACCTGCAGTTCGAGCGCGAGCTCGACCGCCCGATCCGCGACGCGATGACCAAGGACCGCCTGGTGACCGCGCCGGTGGGCACGGGACTCGACGAAGCGGAACGGATCCTCGCGAAGCACCGCATCGAGAAGCTGCCGGTGGTGGACGAGCACGGCGTCCTCAAGGGCCTCATCACCATCAAGGACATCTTCAAGCGCCGGCGGCACCCCCACGCCAACAAGGATCAGCACGGTCGGCTGCGCGTCGCCGCCGCGGTGGGCGGAACCCCCGACGCCCTGGCGCGCGCGCGCGCGCTCATCGACGCGGGGTGCGACGTGATCGTCGTGGACTCGGCGCACGGGCACTCCGAGGGTGTGCTCAAAACCGTCGCCTGCCTGCGCGAGGCGCATCCCGACGCGCAGCTGGTGGGCGGCAACGTGGCGACGGAGGCGGGCGCGCGGGCGCTGGTCGAGCGCGGCGTGGACGCCGTGAAGGTGGGTGTGGGCCCGGGGTCGATCTGTACCACGCGCGTCGTGACCGGAGTGGGCGTTCCCCAGGTTACGGCGATCCTCGAGGGCGTGAAGGGCGCGGAGGACGTCCCCGTCATCGCGGACGGCGGCATCAAGTACTCGG
>QHTS01000344.1 GCA_003220905.1 Gemmatimonadota bacterium
CCTGGCTCCCCGACGCCATGCAGGGCCCGACGCCCGTCTCCGCGCTGATCCACGCGGCCACGATGGTTACGGCGGGCGTCTATCTGGTGGCCCGGTGTAGCGTGCTATTCGCGCTCTCCCCGCTCGCCGGCGCCGTCGTCGCCGGGATCGGCGCGCTCACCGCGCTGTTCGCCGCCACGATCGCCCTCAAGCAGTGGGACATCAAGCGGGTGCTCGCGTATTCCACGGTGTCCCAGCTCGGCTACATGTTCGTCGGCGTCGGCACCGGCGCGTACGCGGCCGGGATGTTCCACCTCGTGACCCACGCGTTCTTCAAGGCGCTGCTGTTTCTCGGCTCGGGGAGCGTGATCCACGCCGTGCATCAGGCCTACCACGCGACCCATACGCATGAGGACGCACAGGACATGCGCAACATGGGCGGGCTCGCCCGCTATATGCCCTGGACCGCGGCCCTCATGTGGATCGCGACCCTCGCGATCGCCGGTCTCCCGCCGTTCGCCGGATTCTTTTCGAAGGACGAAATCCTCGGGGCGGCGTTCGCCGAAGCGGCGGTGCGACCGCTGTGGTACACCTTTTGGGCGATGGGTCTCGCGGCGGCCCTCCTCACGGCGTTCTACATGACCCGGCTCATGCTCTACACCTTCCACGGCCCGAACCGCACCGGCGAGCGCGAGCAGGAGCACTTGCAGGAGGCGCCGTCTGTCATGACGGGACCGCTCGTGGTCCTCGGGGCGCTGACCGTGCTCGGCGGCGCGCTCAACGTCCCGGAGCTGTTCGGCGGCAGCGCCTTCCTCGAGCACTGGCTCGAGCCGGTGACCAGCGTCGCGCGCCGCCTCCAGCCGGCGCTCGAGGTGGCACCGGCGACCGAGTGGGCCTTGGTGGCGGGCGCGGTCCTGGTCGCCGCGCTCGGCATCGTCGGCGCGTTCCGCCTCCTTAAGCCCGAAGCACTCGTGCCGGCGCGGCGCGCGCCGCCCGAGACCGGCTTGGCCCGACTCCTCTGGAAGAAGTGGTACGTGGACGAGCTCTACGACGCGCTCGTCGTGCGACCGGTCATGTGGCTCTCGCGGGAGGTGCTCTGGAAGATCGTCGACGCCCGGATCGTGGACGGCCTGCTCGTGAACGGTACCGCCACCGCGTCGCGGGCCGCCGGCTGGCTGGGGAGCCGGCTGCAGACGGGCGAGGTGGGGGTGTACGTGGTCTTGTTCGTGATCGGCGTCCTGGCCGTGGTCGGAGCGGCGGTGCGCTAGCCCATGTACCGCCAGTGGGTGCTCACCGCGCTGCTCGCCTGGCCCGCGCTCGCCGCGCTCGTCGTGGTACTCGCTCCGGCGCGCTGGGCCAAGCACCTCGCGCTCGCAGCCAGCCTCGTCGAGTTCGCAATCTCGGCACCGTTGTGGTGGACGTTCGCGCCGGCGGGCGGCATGCAGTTCATCCTCGACGCGCCGTGGATCCCGAGTTGGGGGATCCGCTACACGGTCGGCGTGGACGGGATCTCGCTGTTCATGGTCCTGCTCACGACGTTCTTGGTACCGCTGTCGGTGCTCGGCAGCTACTCCTACATCACGACGCGCGAGCGCGGGTTTTACGCGCTGATGCTCGTGCTCACGACGGGCATGATCGGGGTGTTCGTGGCCCTCGATCTGTTCCTCTTTTACGTGATGTGGGAAGTCATGCTCATTCCGATGTACTTCATCATCGGGGTGTGGGGCGGAGAGCGCCGCCTCTACGCGGCCATCAAGTTCTTCGTGTACACGTTCTTCGGCTCGCTGCTCATGCTGGTGGCGATCCTCGCGCTCGTCTACGTCGTGGGCCAGCGCACCGGTGAGTACTCGTTCTCCTATGCACATCTGACGGCGCACATCGGCGGACTCGGGGCCCTCGCGTTCTGGCTGTTCGGGGCCTTCTTCCTCGCGTTCGCGATCAAGGTGCCGATGTTCCCGTTCCACACCTGGCTTCCCGATGCGCACGTGGAGGCGCCCACGGCGGGATCGGTGCTGCTCGCGGGCGTCCTGCTCAAGATGGGGACCTACGGCTTCCTGCGGTTCGCGCTGCCCCTCTTCCCGGCCGTCGCCGTGCACCCGGCGGTGCAACGGGCCATCGTGACGCTCTCGCTGATCGGCATCCTGTACGGCGGCCTGGTGGCGATGGTCCAGCCCGACTTCAAGAAGCTGATCGCCTACTCGTCGGTGGCGCACCTCGGCTTCGTGATGCTCGGCATCTGGGCCCTGACGCTCCAGAGCGTGCAGGGCGCGCTGCTGGTGATGATCAACCACGGCGTCTCGACCGGCGCACTGTTCTTCCTGGCCGGCATGCTGTACGAGCGGCGGCATTCCCGTCTGATCGAGGCGTTCGGCGGGATCGCGAAGGTCGTGCCGATGCTCGCGGCGGTGCTCACCATCGTTTCGCTGTCGTCGATCGGGCTTCCGGCCACGAACGGATTCGTCGGCGAGTTCCTGGTGCTGCTCGGGACGTTCCGGACCTACCCCCTGGCGGCCACGCTCGCGTCGGCCGGGGTGATCGTCGCCGCGATGTATCTGCTCCCCGCGCTGCAGCGCGTGATTTTCAATCCGCTCGACAAGAGCGTGAACGAGAAGCTCGCCGACCTTTCGCTGCGCGAGATCACGGTGCTCGTCCCGTTGCTCGCCTGTATCGTGTGGATCGGAGTGTACCCGAAGCCCATCCTCCGACGGATGGAGCCGAGCGCCCGGCAGCTCATTCAGTCGGTGCGGCTCAACGCGGCCTCGTTCACGGCGGTCCGGTGAGCCTCGACCTCGCGAACTCGCGCGACCTGCTGCGGGCCTTGCTGCCCGAGCTGATGCTCACGCTGGTAGGAATGGTGCTCCTGCTCGTGATCGCGTGGCGGCACCGCACGGCCGCCGACCTGCGGGTGGCCGGGTGGGTCACCCTGGCGGGGCTCGCGGCCGCGGGAGCGGCGGCGTGGTGGCTCTGGTGGCACACGGCGCGCGCGATCGGAGCCCCGGCCATGATCGCGGTCGACGACTTCCGCTTCGTCGCGGACTGGCTGCTCCTCGGGACCGCGGGCCTGACCGTGCTGGTGTCGTTCGACTACCTCGAGCGCGAGCGCTTGCTCGCCCCCGAGTACTACGCCCTGCTGCTCTTCGCCACGTTGGGCATGATGCTCATGGTCGGCGGCGAGGATCTGATGGTCGTGTTCCTCGGGCTCGAGCTGATGTCGGTGGCGGTCTACGCGCTCGCCGGCATCAACCGCCACAGCGGCGCCGCCGCGGAGGCGGCACTCAAGTACTTCCTCCTGGGAGCGTTCGCGTCGGGCTTTCTGCTGTACGGGATCGCCCTGGTGTACGGCGCGACCGCGACCACGAACCTGAGCCAGATCGGCGTTCAGATCCGGACCCTGGGACTGGAGGACAGGCCGATGCTCCTGATCGGCCTCGGGCTGCTGCTCGTGGGGTTCGGGTTCAAGGTGGCGGCCGTTCCGTTCCACATGTGGGCGCCGGACGTGTACGACGGCTCGCCGACTCCCGTGACCGGCTACATGGCAACGGCCGTCAAGGCCGCGGCGTTCGCGGCGCTGTTGCGCGTCCTGGGCGAAGCCTTCGGCGGGGTTGCGGCGTGGCACCAGATCGTGTGGTGGCTCGCCGTCGCGACCATGGTCGTGGGGAACCTGGTCGCGCTGGCCCAGCGGACCGTGAAGCGGATGCTCGCGTACTCG
>QHTS01000345.1 GCA_003220905.1 Gemmatimonadota bacterium
CTTGAGGGGGCAGCGCCGCAAGGCATCCCGGTTCGAATCCGGGCCAGGGCATTCCCGCCGCCGTCGAAGGGCTACGCGCCCGAGCCCACTCTCTCCACTCGCGGCGCGTTGCCGTGGGGCCGCTCACGCGGGCTCCATTTCCACCTTGATGCCGCGCCACTTTCCCTGGCGGAACCGCCCGACGCTCAGCGCACACCGCGTGATGTGGCCCAACAGAATGGCCGTCCAGATGTCGGCGGGGCGCAGGCCGCGGGTCGCTTGGAACACGGTGCAGAGACCGAGTGGCACCACGATCTGAGACACGATCGAGATGTACAGCGGCGAGCGGGTGTCGCCCGTGCCCTGGAGGCCCCCCGTGTACGTGAGGGCGACGGTGACGAAGAGCCCGGAAACACTGAGGAAGGCGAGGAGCTGGGCGCCCAGGCCGACGACCACCGGGTCCGTCATGCCGAACAGCCCGAGCAGGGAACGCGGGATTGTGAGGAACAACACGCCGATCGCCGCCGCGAGCCCGAGGCCGAGCCCCGCCGCGACGTGCACACCGTGCACCGCGCGCTCGGGACGGCCGGCTCCCAGGTTCTGACCCCCGACGGTGGCGGCGGCGCTCATCAACCCCACCGACGTCCACGTGATGAAGGAGAACAGCTCGGTGTACCCCACCGCATAGGCGGCTTGCGCTTCGGCGCTCTGCGCGAGCGAGCCGATGAAGCGGAGCAGCAACACGCCCGCGATGTTCATCGCGATCCCCTGAACGCCGGTGGGCAGCCCGAAGCGGAACAGCTCGCGGATGATGCCCCAGTCGGGCCGCCAGCTCATGCCGCGGTGCCACGTCACCGGGAGCCGCCCGGAGAGCAGCAAGTACCCCGCGATGCCGCTCACGACAATGCCCGCCACCGCGGTGCCGACGGCGGCGCCGGCGGTGCCCAATCGCGGCAGGGGTCCGAGGCCCGTGATGAACGCCACGTTGCACGCGATGTTCAGAACGGTGAGGAGGATTCCGAGGCGCAGCGGCGTGCGCGCGTCGCCCGCGGCCCGTAAGGCCCCACTCACCATGAAGAAGAGCAGCATCCCGAGGCTGCCGACGAACATGATACGGAGGAACGGCAGCGCCTCGACGCGCACCGCGGGCGCGGCGTTCACGACGCCGAGCAGCGACGGCGCCAGCACCCACCCCAGCGGAGCCAGCAGCAATCCCCACAGCGCCACCGCGGCGAGGAAGGCTTGGTAGACGGTGCGGTTCACCTTGTCGGGGTCGTTGGCCCCGGCGAAGCGGGCGACCAGCACGCCCATCCCGCTGAACACCGATATCACGAACACGATGACGACGATGAAGATCTGGATCGCGACGCCGATCGCGGCGTTGCCGGCGTACCCCACGAAGTGGCCCACCAGGGCGTGATCCACGACGCCCTGGAGCCCGCCGATGAGATTTTGCAGCATCGTGGGCCACGCGAGCATCCAGACGGCGCGCGCGAGCGGACCCTCGACGATAGAGCGGTCGAGCGGTTTACCTCCCCCGCTTGGCATCCAGGCTCCACGGCCCCGGCCCGGCGGCGGAGAGATAAAGCCAGACAAAGCAGAACAGGATGGCGGGATGCCCCTGATTGAGCACCGGCCAAAAGCCCTGTGGCGCGTGGCCCAGGAAATACGCGACCGCCATCTCGCCCGAGAGAATGAAGGCCACCGGCCGCGTGAACAGTCCGACGAGGAGGAACAGGCCGCCAAACGCCTCGAGCATCCCGGCGATGCCGGGCAGCGACGTGATCGGCGCCGTGCCCCCGCCTGGCATGATGGCCGCCGGAAACGCGAACAGCTTGGCCGTCCCGAACTGTATGAAGAGAAAGGCGGCGACGATCCGGAGGACGCTGAGCAGGTACGGCGCCCGCGTCGGCCATTTCGCGGCGATGCTTGGTGCGGTCATGATACGCGTCTCACTTTCCGTTTTCTTGGGTGAAGGGGACCCGGCCGCCGGTGGCCAGCCACGAGCCGCCAATGTCCTCCGAGCGATCTTATAGGCCTCCCATACGTCGAACGAGGCTCGGCGAGATCGACATCAAGAGGGACGATGTTATCGGGCGCTAAGAAAGGCGGTCACGTCGCGGGCGAAGGGCTCCGGCTCATCCCGAGCAGGGCGACCTGCGGCACGCCGAGCTCTCGCCTGAGTCGTGCGCGCTGACATGGTAGGGACGAAGTGCATCAGGTTTGCGTGACCTTGTCAAGGGTGAGGCAGCGTGCCATCAGACGAACGTCTCCCAACCGCTCCGTCCACCCGGCAAACGCGTCGGTGGGGCCGCGCCACCGAAGCTCGTGCACATCGCGAAACAGCGGGGCGTCGGTCCTGAGCGTCGCCAGGCTCTTGAACAGCAGCGCTCGCTCACGCTGGTCCCCCAGCACCTTCGCGGGGAAGTCCTCGATCGCGCCGTGTTGGTTCAAGAGCCGCGCGGCCGTGACCGCGCCGATCCCGGGGATGCCGGGATATCCGTCTTGCGCGTCGCCCACGAGCGCGAGGAAGTCCGGAATCAGGAGAGGCTCCACGCCGAACTTCTCGCGCACCCCTTCGGCGTTGCGGATCTTCTGGCCCCTGCGGTCGACCTGCACGACCCGATCGCCCCGGACACACTGCGCCAGGTCCTTGTCCGGTGTCCAGATGCAGACCTTCTCCACCCTCTCATCTCTGGAGGCGATCTGCGCCGCGGAGGCGAGCGCGTCGTCGGCCTCCAGCTCGGTCATGGGCCATACCGCCACCCCCATCGCGGTGAGTGCTTCCTCGAGCGGGTGGAACTGCGCGAGCAGGGCGGGCTCGATGCCTTCTCCGGTCTTGTAATCGTCCCAGAGGTCATTGCGAAACGACTCGATGACGTGATCGGTTGCCACGCCGACGTGCGTGGCTCCCTTCTCGATCATCTCCAATACCGAATGGAGCACGCCGACGACGGCGCCGAAGGGCTGATCCTCGCCCTTGGTGGCGTGACGCCGGCCGTAGAACTGGCGGAACAGCTCGTAGGTGCCGTCCACGAGGTGAACGATCATCGTGCGGAGCGTGCTCGAGCCGCGCGCTCCAGGAGCAGCGTGCGCTCGCGGGCGTTGCGGGTGAGCGACGCCGCGCGCTCGAACTCCGCGCGCGCCTCGGCGAAGCGGCCGAGCTTGTCGAGGAGGTCGCCGCGCACGGCTGGTAACAGATGGTACGCCTCGAGTGACGGCTCCGACGTCAGCGTGTCGACGACCTCGAGGCCGGCCGCCGGACCGAACGCCATCCCCAGCGCCACCGCCCGATTGAGGTCCACGACGGGGGATGGTACCAGCTGGGCGAGCGCGTCATAGAGCGCCACGATGCGGGTCCAGTCGGTCTCTTCCGGCGCGCGGGCTCGCGCGTGACAGGCGGCAATCGCGGCCTGGAGCGCGTACGGGCCGTACCCGCCGCCGGGCGCCTCGGCGCGCTCCAACGCCGCCAGACCGCGGCGGATGAGGAGGTGGTCCCACCGTCCGCGGTCTTGATCGAGCAGCAGGATCGGCTCGCCCGCTGGGCCGACGCGCGCCCCCGAGCGTGACGCCTGGATCTCCATCAGCGCCACGAGGCCGTGCACTTCCGGCTCGAGTGGAACGAGCTCAGCCAGGATCCGGCCGAGCCGAATGGCGTCCTCACACAGCGCCGGTCGCATCCAGTCGTCGCCGGCGGTCGCCGAGTAGCCCTCGTTGAAGACGAGGTAGATCACCTCGAGGACCGACGAGAGACGGGCGGCGAGGTCGGCGCCGCGGGGGACTTCAAAGGGGACGCGCGCCGCCGCGAGCGTGCGCTTGGCCCGGACGATGCGCTGCGCGATGGTGGCCTTCGGGACCAGGAAGGCTCGCGCGATCTCGTCGGTGGTCAGGCCGCCGAGCAGACGCAGCGTGAGCGCCACGCGCGCCTCGGTCGTGAGCACCGGATGACAGGCGGTGAACATGAGGCTCAGGAGGTCGTCGCCAACGTGATCGTCGATCGCGGCATCGAGGTCTCGCTCAGGGCTCTCCTGCCTGGCCGAGAGCTCGTGCCCGAGCTCGGCGTGCTTGCGCTCGAGCAAGGTGCCGCGCCGAAACAGGTCGATGGCCCGATGCTTCGCGGTAGCCATCAGCCAGGCCCCCGGGTTATCCGGGACGCCCGACTCTGGCCACCGCTCGAGCGCGGCGACGAGCGCGTCCTGGGCGAGGTCCTCCGCGGTGCCGACGTCGCCCGTCAGCCGCGTGAGCCCCGCGATCACCTTCGCCGACTCGATCCGCCACACGGCCTCGATCGCGCGGTGGGTATCGGATGCCGTCACCGCCTGGCCTCGTTCTGCGCGACACGCGCCTTGACGAGCTTCCGTACGAGCGCCGCCGGCAGGGGCTTGTCGACGGTAAAGCGGATGGTGCCCTTGGAAGTTTGGTACGGCGCGAGTGCTTTCTTGTAGACCTTCGCGAGCGAGGTACTCATGAAGAGGCTGCAATGCTCCTTGAACGCGGCGTAGCCCACCACCATTCCGTGGTGCTTGAACGAGGCGAATTTTTTCATGCTCACGCGAGGTCCAGCTTGCGGAAGCGCTCCACCGCCTCGCTGGGACCGAAATCGTCCAGCTCGTACAGCTGGCGCACCTCGATCTCGCCGTCCGTCAGAGCGGGATTGGGGAAACGCCTGGCCCATTCGAGCGCCTCTTCCCGTGACTTCACCTGGATGAGCGTGTAGCCGGCGACCAGCTCCTTCGTCTCGGTAAAGGGCCCATCGATTACCGTGCGTTTGGCTCCGGAGTACTTGATGCGCCAGCCCTTTGAGCTCGGCTGCAGTCCCGAGGCATCGAGCAGGACGCCGGCCCTTTGCAGCTCCTCGTGGTACTTGGCCATCTCGGCAAAGAGAGGCTCCCAGGCCGGCCCGATCGGCATGACCTCGGCTTCCGAGTCCTTCGTGGCCTTCACAATGATCATGAATCGCATGGTTCTATCTCCCCTTCTTTGCCCTGGCGCTTGCCTCGGCGCGCAGGCGCTCCTCTTGCTTCCTGACCTCGGGCGTGAGCGCCGGACCGAAGTCGTCCGCCTCGAAGACCTGGCGAATCTCGACCTCGAAGCCGTCCTCGAAGGGCGCACGCTTGAGCCACTCGATCGCCTCTTCCTTGGACTTCACCTGCCACAGCCAGAACCCGGCGATCAGCTCCTTCGTCTCGGCGAACGGTCCGTCGATCACGGTCCGTTTGCTTCCCGAGAATCGGACACGCGCGCCTTTGGAGCTCGCCTGGAGCCCCTCGGCCGCGAGCAGCACGCCGGCTTTCGCCAGCTCTTCGTTGAACTTCCCCATCGCGGACAGGGCCCTCTCGTTCGGGAGGACACCCGCTTCGGAGTCTTTGTTGGCTTTCACCAGGATCATGAATCGCATTGTCATCTCTCCTCGTGGTTGTCTAGCTACACGACGAGCGAGGGGCGGCGAAATCGACCTCTCCGTTTCGGAGAGGGGGGGAGTTATAACGTTCCCCCTCTCCCGAAGGGAGAGGGGAACAGGGGGTGAAGACCGGCGCGAGAGAGGGTCAGGGGTGAGGACTACCCGCCGGCAATGGCTCCCAAGACGACAAAGGGCTCCGCCCCCGCAACGAC
>QHTS01000010.1 GCA_003220905.1 Gemmatimonadota bacterium
AGCGAGTCCACCCGGCGCTGGTCCGCCGGTTGCTGCGCGGACGCCGGAGCGGCCAACGCGAGCACGGCGGCGAGCGCAGCCACGACGACGTCTTGTTGTCGAGTCATGCTGGAGAATCTCCCGTTCCATTGTTCCAAGCAGGCGTCCCGCTCGGACGGCGGGCACGCGTGGTCGGCGTGCCGGCATCGCCGGCCGCCGTTAAGCTAGGAACGAGAAGCGGGGGGAGCTCGGGGTGGGGCGGTGGGGTGTTCGGGGCGGCGCACCGGCGCCGCGTCGACCTCGCGGGGACGTCGCTCGACGGTTGCGGCCAGCCGGCCCTGCGTGCGCACCGGCTGCGACGACCCCTGCGAGCCGGCGAATTGACACAGCGGGCAGCGCAGGCCGTCGTGCAGCGCGACGCAACCCGCCCCATGTTGCGCCTCGACGTGCGCCGGCGCGCTGAGGCGCTCCGACGCGTGCGCCAGCGGCACCGCGCCCCCGGCCAGCCCCTGCAGCACCAGCAGCAGCGCCGCGAGTCGCCGGGTCCAGCGATTGGGGGTCGTCGTCAGTGCGATCACGCCCTGCCTACGGTTTGCGCGGTGCGACCGTTGGGGCTGGCGGCGCGCGCATAGGCGCGCAGCCGCCGGAGCATCCGCCGGTCGTGACGGATCGGATCTTCGCCCTTCGGCGTCTCGATAATCTTAATCACCGACGCGAGGCGGGGGTCCCGCATGATGCGCCGGAACGGCTCCGGTCCGATCGTTCCTTCGCCGATCCATTGGTGGCGGTCGAGATGGGAGCCGGGCGCGCCCTTGGAGTCGTTGAGGTGCAAGCACTTGAGATGCGTGAGGCCGATGTCCTCGTCGAACCGCTCCCACACCTCCTCCAGCGCCGTCGCCACATCATACCCGGCGGCGTGTAAATGCGCCGTGTCGAGGCAGAACCCCACCCGCGCCTGTACCCCGGCGGGCAGCGCGTCGCGCAGCGCCCGCAACTCCTCGAACGTGCTCCCGAGCGCCGTTCCCGCGCCAGCGGTTCCCTCGATCAACACGCCCACCTCCCCTAAGACCGCCGCCAGACACTGGGCGTAGCCGCGGGCGTTACGCGCGAGCCCCGCGGCCCGGTCGTCGATGTAGTTGCCGGGATGCGACACGACCCACGGGATCCCGAACGTCCGCGATCGGTGGAGCTCGCCCGTGAACGCCCCGATGCTCTTCGTCCGCAACGCCTCGTCCGGCGACGCCAGGTTGATCAGATAGCTGTCGTGCGAGACAACGGCACGGATCCCGCTCCCAGCGAGCGACGAGCGAAAGGCCGCGATCTCGGCGTTCCGGACCATCGGCTCGCGCCACTGGTTGGGGGTCTTCGTGAATACCTGAATCGCGGTCGCTCCGATCGCGTTCCCTCGCGCGGGCGCCTGTGCCACCCCACCCTGCGTCGACACGTGGGCGCCCAACAGGTCGCCGGGTACGCGCTTCACGTCCACGGCTCCTCCGTGAACGCGAGCCGGGAGATGAGGGGCACGAACCGCACGCCGCCGGCGCGTCGCTCCACCAGCCCGGCCGGGCCTCGCTGTAGAATGACCAGCTCCTGGGACGCGAGGTCACCGATCGGGATCACGAGACGGCCGCCGGGCGCGAGCTGCTCCGTGAGGGGCGTCGGCACGCCGGGCGCGGCGGCCGTCACGATGATGCCCTGGAACGGCGCGCACTCAGGCCAGCCCGGCGCGCCATCGCCCAGCCGGGTCTCGATGTTCGTGAGGCCGAGTCGCCGAAATCGCTCCTCCGCTTCGACGAGCAGGTCGGGCAGCCGCTCGATCGTGTAGACGCGCGCGGCGAGGCGCGCCAGGATCGCGGTCTGGTAACCTGAGCCGGTGCCGATCTCGAGCACGCGGTCCCGGCGCCGCGGCGCGAGCGCTTCGGTCATCAATGCGACAATGAGGGGTTGGGATATGGTCTGGCCGCTCCCGATCGGCAGCGGGGCGTCTTCGTAAGCCTCGCTCGCGAGATGCGGTGGGAGGAACCATTCGCGCGGCACCGACGCCATGGCGGCGAGCGCGCGGCAGTCGTGGATGCCGCGGCCCGCGAGCTGTCTCGCGACCATGCGGCGCCGCTGGCGGCGCGTCTCAGGCGCCGGGCGCACCCACCGCGCTCCGCGGTTGCCGTCCCATAGGGTGAACTATAGCTTGACACCCTTCATCGTGCGGTAAGGACCGTTGCCCGAAGAACCCAAACACCGAATCCTCCTCGTCGGCGACGCCGGGGCCCGTCCGGACGGGCTCGAGCGGTTTCTGGTCCGGGGCGGTTTCCAGGTCACCGAGGCCGCCTTTCCACCGCCCGGCCCCGATCGGCCGGAGCCCCGGCCTCCCGATCTGCTCATCCTCTCTATCGCCGCGAAGGAGGCGGGGCTGGCGGAGGCGGTGCGCGATCTCGCGACCGCCGCGCGCTTCGCAGGTGCCCCGGTCATCGTCCTCCTGGCGGACGGCGGGGCCGACGCCGTGACGGACGCGCTCCAGGCAGGGGCGCGAGACGCCATGGCGAGCCCCGTGCACTTCGGCGAGCTGCGCGCCCGCATCGACGCCGATCTGCGTCTGCGCCACGACCTGAGCGAGGCCCAGGACGCGCTCCGCACCCGCGACCTGCTGTTCGACATCTTCCAGGAAGTCTCGTCCGCCCTGCGCGCCGACGAGATCTTCCAGACCCTGGTCCGTCGGGTCGGGCATGCGTTCGGCCTCACCCATTGCTCGTTCGTGCTCACGGCCCCGGGAGAAGACAAGGGACGCGTGGTCGCCGCGTACGAGAACCCGGCGATCCGCGACCTGCGGGTCGAGCTCGAGCGCTACCCGGAGATTCAGGAAGCGATCCGCACCGAACGGCCCGTCCTCATTCCGGACGTCCACGAGCATCCGCTCTTCGAGGCGATTCGCCGGCGCTGGCTGCAGCAGCGGATCGAGGTCAACGTGC
>QHTS01000068.1 GCA_003220905.1 Gemmatimonadota bacterium
CGCGGAGCGTGTGCAGCGGCACCCGCCCCTCGTGGTAACCCTCGGTACGCGCGATCTCCGCGCCGCCCAGGCGACCCGCCGTCTTGATCTTGATCCCCTGCGCCCCCATCCGCATCGCACTCTGCACCGCCCGCTTCATGGCGCGCCGGAACGAGATGCGCTGCGTCAGCTGATGCGCCACGGAGTCCGCCACGAGCTGGGCGTCGAGCTCCGGTCGCTTGATCTCCTCGACGTTGATGCCCACTTCCTTGCCGGTGAGCTGGGCCAGCTCGTCGCGCAGCTTGTCCACCTCCGCCCCGCGCTTGCCGATCACCACGCCCGGGCGGCCCGTGTGCACGGTGACCGTGACCTTCCCCGGCTTGCGCTCGATGTGAATGTCGGCGATGGCCGCGTGGGAGAGCCTGGTCTTCAGGTACTTCCGGATCAGGTCGTCTTCCTTCAGGAGCTCGGGGAAGTCGTGGCGCGCGAAGTAGCGCGAGCGCCACGGCTTGATGATCCCGAGGCGGAACCCATAGGGATGCGTTTTCTGGCCCACTCACTTCCCCGCTTTCTTCTTGGTTTTGCCCGCAGCGGCCTTCTTCTTCTTGACGGCCTTGGGGCGCTTGCCCGTCGCAACAACCTCCGCCTTGGCCCCGGCCTTGGCGGGCGTGGTCTTCGGCGCCCGGGTTTCCGCGTCCCCTTCCACGTGGATCTCCACGTGACTGGTGCGCTTCTTGATGGGCGTCGCCCGGCCCATCGCCGCCGGGGTGAACCGCTTGAGGGTCGGCCCTTCGTTCACCACCGCGTACTTGACGCGCAACTGGTCCACGTCGAGCGCCGTGTTCTCGCGCAGCGCCCGCTGCTCGGCGTTCGCCACCGCCGACTTGAGCACTTTGTGGATCTGCTTCGCGGCCAGCTTCTTCGAGAACCGCAGGATGGCATACGCCTGTGGCACCGCCTGGCCCCGGATCTGGTCGATCACGAGGCGCATCTTCCGCGCCGACTGGCGCACCGTTCGCTGGATCGCTCGCGCTTCCATGCCCTAGGATGCCTTCGGCGGCGCTTCGGCGGCCGCAGCAGCAGCCTCTTCGCGCTCTTGCGCCGAGCCCTTGGCCGAGTGACCGCGGAACAGCCGCGTCGCCGCGAACTCGCCCAGCTTGTGCCCCACCATGTTCTCGGTGATGTACACCGGGATGAACTTGTTCCCGTTATGCACCGCGAGGGTGTGACCCACGAAGTCGGGCGTGATGGTCGAGCGCCGCGACCAGGTCTTGAACACCTTCTTCTCGTTCTTCTCGTTCAGGGCCGTGATCTTCACGAGGAGCGACGGCTCCACGTAGGGGCCCTTCTTGACACTCCGTCCCATGGCTAGTCCCCGTTCGTAGTGCGGAGTGCGGAATGCGGAATGCGGAGTTGCAGGGGCAGGTCATTCACCACGACTCTCACCCTGAAATTCCGCACTCCGCACTCCGCATTCCGCATCATTGAGTAGCCTTGCCCCGCTTGCGCCCCCGAACGATGAGCTTCGAGGACGGCTTCTTCTTGTGCCGTGTCTTCTTCCCCTCGACCTTGCCCCAGGGCGAGGTGGGCGGCCGGCCGCCCGAGGTCTTCCCCTCGCCGCCGCCCAACGGGTGGTCGACGGGATTCATCGCCACGCCGCGCACCCGCGGATTCCGGCCCAGCCAGCGGCTCTTCCCGGCCTTCCCGATCGACAGCAGCTCGTGCTCGGGATTGCCCACCTCGCCGATCGTGGCGAGGCACTCGCCGCGCACCATCCGCATTTCGGTGGAGCGCAGCCGCAGTGTGACGTAGTTGCCTTCCTTCGCCACCACCTGGATGCCGGTGCCCGCGGAGCGGGCCAGCTGGCCGCCGCGCCCGATCTTGAGCTCCACGTTGTGCACCGTGGTGCCAAGGGGGATCTCGAACAACGGCATCGTGTTCCCGACCCGGATGTCCGAGCCCGGTCCGGAGACGACCGTATCGCCGACGGCGAGGCCCTTGGGGGCCAGGATATAGCGCTTCTCGCCGTCCGCGTAGTGCAGCAGCGCGATGCGCGACGTCCGGTTCGGATCGTACTCGACCGCCGCCACCTTGGCGGGAATCCCGAACTTCTCGCGCCGGAAGTCGATCCGTCGATAGCGGCGCTTGTGCCCCCCGCCCTGCCACCGGTTGGTGATGTGGCCCTTATTGTTGCGCCCGCCCGTCCGCCGCAGCGGCTCGAGCAGCGACTTCTCGGGCTCGGTCTTCGTGACGTCGGCGAAGTCGGAGACCGAGCGGAACCGCGTGCCCGGCGTCATCGGCCGAAACTGTCGAATGCCCATATCAGCCCTCGAACACGGCGATCGCGTCGCCTTCTTTGAGTGTGACGATCGCCTTTTTCCACGCCGAGCGACGGCCCGCCCGGCCCGTGGAGAGACCGCCGGTGCGGCGCCGGGCACGCACGACCAGGGTGCGCACGTCGGTCACGGTGACCTTGAACAGCGCCTCGATCGCCGCGCGGATCTGCGGCTTGGTCGCGGCCGTGTCCACGCGGAAGGCGTACTCTTTGCGGGCCTGGTACGCCGCCGAGGATTTCTCGGTGATGACGGGGCCCACGATCAGACGATGCTGGTCAGGCATCTGCCGCCCCTCCCTCTCCCTCCGCCTTCTCCGGCGCCTCGGTTCCTTCCAGCGCCGGCAGCTCCACCACCACCGCGTCCGCCCACAGAATCTCGTACGCCGTCGCATCCGCGAACCGCATCACGTGCACGTCGGGGATGTTCCGTCCCGAGAGGTAGACGTTGTGCGCGCTCGCCGCCCCGGCCGTGAGCACCAACACCTTCTTCTCGGCGACCCCCAGCTTCCCGAGCAGCTCGGCCAGGGTCTTGGTCTTCGGCTTCTCGTACTCGAGCGAGTCGACCACGAACAGGGCCTCCTCGCGCGCCCGGGCGTTCAGCGCCGATTTCTTCGCGAGCTGGCGCACCTTCTTGGGGATGCCGAGCCGGTAGTCGCGCGGATGGGGCCCGAACACGATCCCCCCGTGCCGCCAGTGCGGCGCGCGGGTCGAGCCCTGGCGCGCCCGCCCGGTGCCCTTTTGGCGCCACGGCTTCTGATTGCCACCCGAGACCTCGCTCCGGGTCTTGGTGTCGCTCGTCCCCTGTCGCTGGTTCGCGAGGAAGGTGACCACGGCGCGGTGGAGGGCGTGCTCGTTCACCGTGCCGTCGAACAGCGCGGCCGGCAGGCGCACCGACTTCTTTTTAGCGCCGGCGGCGGAGTAGTGCGGCGCCTCAATCATGGCGGCTCGGGCCTCCCTGCTTGCGCACGGTGAGGAGCCCGTTCATCGGCCCCGGCACCGCGCCGCGCAGAAACAACAGGTTCCGCTCGGCGTCCACTTTCACGACGCGGAGCCCCAGCTCGGTGAAGTTGCGCGCTCCCATGTGCCCGGGCATGCGCTTCCCCTTGATGATGCGCGACGGATCGGTGCCCGGCGCGATCGAGCCGGGCTTCCGATGCCGCGTATTGCCGTGGGTTTCGGGGCCGCCGCCGAAGTGGTGGCGGTGCACCACGCCCTGGAACCCCCGACCCTTGGTCACGCCCGTGACCTTGACGCGGTCGCCGGCGGCGAAGATCGCGACGGTCACCGTTTCGCCGGCCTTGGGCGCTTCTCCGGTCCAGGGCGCGACCGGGAAGCTCTCCAGCACGCGCGGCGCGGTCTCCAAGCCAGCCTTCTTCACGTGGCCAGCCAGGGCCTTCGCGGTCCGCTTCGGCTTCTTCGCGCCGAAGCCCAGCTGGACCTGCGATTGGCCCACCTGCACCACGGGGCACGGACCCGCCTCGATGACCGTCACGGGCACGTGCGTGCCTTCCGCGTCGAACACGCGGGTCATGCCGAGTTTCCTACCGATTAATCCGGTCATTGGCCTGTCATTGCACCTTGATCTCGACGTCCACGCCGGCCGGCAGATCGAGCTTGGTCAGGGCATCGACGGTCTGGGATCGCGTATCCAGGATGTCGATCAGCCGCTTGTGTGTCTTGAGCTCGAACTGCTCCCGGCTCTTCTTGTCGATATGCGGGCTCCGGAGCACCGTCCACAGCTGCCGCTTGGTGGGCAGCGGGATGGGCCCCGAGACTTGCGCTCCGGTCTTCTCCGCCGTGCGCACGATGTCGGCCGCGGCCTGATCGATCAGGGCGTGGTCGAACGCTTTGAGACGAATCCGGATCCTGCCCGCCATAGAGTCCTCGCTACTTCAAGATCTTGGTGGCCACGCCGGTGCCGACGGTGCGGCCGCCTTCGCGGATCGCAAACCGTAGCTGCTCCTCCATCGCGATCGGCGTGATCAGCTCGATCGTCATCTTCGTGTTGTCCCCCGGCATCACCATCTCCACCCCCGCCGGCAGCTCCACCGTCCCCGTCACGTCCGTCGTCCGCAGATAAAACTGCGGCCGATACCCCTTGAAGAACGGCGTATGCCGCCCGCCTTC
>QHTS01000063.1 GCA_003220905.1 Gemmatimonadota bacterium
AACCGCGCGGCGGCGCGCGCCGCCTTGCAGCAGGCGCTGCTCGAAAACCTCGCGTTCTATCCCGCCCACGCTGCTCTCGGAGATGTCGCGCTGGGTGAGGGAGACAGAGCCGCCGCCCTGCGCGAATACGGCCAGGCTGCGGAGCTCGGCGGAGGCGACGCCGGGGTGCGGCACCGCTACGCTGAGGTGCTGGCACAGGCCGGCCGCCACGACGAGGCGGAGCTGCAACTCCACCAAGTGATCGAGCTCGAGCCCCTGTTCGCTTCGCCGTACTTCACCCTTGGAACGGTGCTCGAGGCCCGCGGGCTCCGCGAGCAGGCGCTCGCCGCCTACCGCGACTACGTTCTACGGGCGCCGAGCCTGGCACCGCTGGTCCCGCGCGCCCGGACCCGCATCACCGAGCTGAGCGGGGCGAAGGCCGATTCGGGCCGTCAGTCCTGACGCCCCCGCGGACAGGGAGGAGCAGAATCTGGTGATCGACGACGACGAAGAGGAGTTCCCTCCCGACGACGGGACGACGGAGACTGAAGTGGTCGTCGTCTGTCCGCATTGCGGCGAAGCGAACGAGCTCGGCCTCGACCCGGGCGGCGGCCCGCTCCAGGAATACGTGGAAGACTGCCGGGTCTGCTGTCGGCCCTGGCGGGTGACGGTCCGCTACGCACCCGACGGCAGCGCCGAGGTGTTCACGGAGCCGCTCGACGGCTGAGTCTATTTTCTCGCCGCCTCGTACCGCTTCGCCACCTCCGTCCAGTTGACCACGTTCCACCACGCCGCGACGTAATCTGCCCGACGGTTCTGGTACTTGAGGTAGTACGCATGCTCCCACACGTCGAGCCCGAGCACGGGAATCTTCCCTTCCATGAGCGGGCTGTCCTGGTTCGCGGTGCTGAAGACCTCGAGCTTGCCGCTCGCGAAGGCCAGCCACGCCCAGCCGCTTCCGAATCGGGTCGCGCCAGCCGTGGACAGCTGCTCCTTGAACGGCGCGAAGCCGCCGAATCCCTTCTTGATCGCGTCGGCCAGCGTGCCGCTGGGCTCGCCGCCCCCGGCTGTGCCGGCCGGCGCCATGATCGTCCAGAACAGCGAGTGGTTGTCGTGGCCACCGCCGTTGTTGCGCACGGCGGTGCGGATGTCGTCTGGGACGCGGTTGATCCCGCGGAGCAACTCTTCGAGGGTCTGCTCGTACAGCTCGGGATGCTTGTCCAGCGCCGCGCGCAGATTGGTGACGTAGGCCTGATGGTGCTTGTCGTGGTGGATCTGCATGGTCTGGGCGTCGATGTGCGGCTCGAGCGCGGCGTAGTCATAGGGCAGCGGAGGCAGGGTATGCTTGCTGACTCTCTCTGTGCGTGCGGTTGTTTGGGTCATCGTCGTTCTCCTCGGGTGTATGGCGCTTCGTCGATGTCAACCCGCGATCCCGGATGAAGGTTCCCGCTTGATTCCGGTTGGAGCGCCGATATCTTCCCGAACCGGCTGCTCACGTCTCCGTCGCGGTCCCCTACCTGGGAGGCGCACGATGGCCCTGTTCTCCGACGCGGGAATCCAGTTCTTGTTCCGCTGGATTCACTTCCTCTCCGGTATCACCTGGATCGGTCTCCTCTACTATTTCAACTTCGTGCAGGGTCCCTTCATGGCGGAGGCGGACGCCGCGACCAAGAGCGGCGCGACGCAGAAACTCGTGCCGCGTGCTCTATGGTGGTTCCGTTGGAGCGCGGCCGTCACGTTCCTGTCGGGTGTCGTCATCCTGGGTCTGCGGCGCGCCAGTTGGAGCGATCCCTGGGGCCTCACGATTCTCACCGGCGCGGCGTTCGGCATCGTGATGCTCGCCAACGTCTGGCGCGTGATCTGGCCCAATCAGCGGATCGTGATCGCCAATGCGGTCGCGACCGCGGGTGGGGGCAAGGCGAATCCCGCGGCGGCCGGGGCGGCGCGCCGCGCGTTCCTCGCCTCCCGTACCAACGTCGTGTTCTCGTTTCCGATGCTGTTCTTCATGGGCGCGGCGTCGCACTTCACGCTCCCCGCGGGCGGGAACCGCGGCCTCTGGGCCTTCGTGCTGCTCGTGATCATCGCGCTGCTCGAGATTAATTCGCTGGTGGGAACGACGGGGCCGACCAAGAAGCCGATCGAGACCGTCCGCGGCGTGATTATCACGGGATTGGTGACGGCCGCCCTCGTCTATTTCATCGCTCTCGCCGTCTTGAGCCCGCCCGCCGGGCGCATGATGTGACGGCTGCGGTCGCGACCGTTCTACCCGTCGGGGTTGTGGCGCCCGATTTCGCGCTGCCGTCCACCGCGGGGACGGACGTCACGCTGTCCGGTTTCCGGGGACGGAAGCACGTGCTGCTCGCGTTCTTCCCGCTCGCGTTCACGACCACCTGTACGGCCGAAAACTGCGCGTTCAGCGAAGACTATGACGCGTTCGAGCGCGCCCACGCGATCGTGCTTCCGATCAGCGTGGACTCGGTGCCGACACTCAAGGAGTACAAGGCAAAACACGCGATGCGACAGGATCTGCTGAGCGACTTCAAGCGCGAGGTGAGCCGCGCATACGGGGTCCTGCTCGAGGATCGGTTCTTCTCGAAGCGCGGGTATTTCCTGATCGACCGACAGGGCATCGTGCGCTGGCGCCACATCGAGGCGGAGCTCGGGGCCCGGCGCGACGACGCCGAGCTGCTCCGGCAGATCGCGGCTCTCTGAGCGGAGTCCCCCCATGAGACACGCGCTGCTCATCGGTGTGGTGGTTGCGGGGGCGTGCGGGCCAACGGCGTTCGTGCCGCCACCGCCCTCGCCGCAGCGCGTATACGGTGTGAGCGAAGTGGATGAGCGGCCGGAGATCGTGCTGACGCCGCCCCTGCGCTATCCTGCCGGAGGCAGCGACGGCGTGGTGGTGGTACGCGTGGTGATCGACAGCGCGGGGAACCCCGAGCCGGCGACGGCCCTCGTAGTGCAGGGGTCCGATTCCGCGATCGTCGCGGCCGCCCGGACGCTGGTGCTGAAGACGTTGTTCCGGCCGGCCCGCGTGCGAGGGCGGGTCGTGCAGGCGCTGGTGGAGGTGCCGGTCGAGTTCTCCGCCGCCTCGCTGCCCGCCGTGACGCTGCACATTTCCGGCGACGTGTACGGCGAAGGCGAGGTGCAGGAGCGACCCCACCTGACCGCACGGCCGGCGCTCACCTACCCCGCGCCCTTGCTCTTCTCCGGGATCAGCGGGCGCGTCATCATCGGTGCCGTGATCGACACGACCGGCCGAGTCGAAGACGAAACGGTGCGCGTGATCGAGAGCAGCGACGCGCGATTCAATCAGGCGGCGAAGGACTACGTCCGGGCGGCGCGCTTTACCCCGGGTCGCATCGCGGGGCGCGCGGTGCGCGTGCGGTTCGAGATGCCGGTCGAGTTCAAGCTGCCGACCCGGAATTAGGACCTCCGTGGCGTCGGTCACCCTCCGCCGCCTCGCCAAGCGGTATGATCCCGAGGGCCGGCCGGCGCTCGAGGACATGTCGCTCGAGGTGCATGACGGCGAGTTCTTCGTGCTGCTCGGGCCGTCGGGCTGCGGGAAGACCACGGTGCTCCGCTGCATCGCCGGGCTCGAAGAACCCAGCGCCGGAGAGATCCTCATCGGCGAGCGCGACGTCACCCGCCTCGACCCCGCCGCGCGCGACGTCGCGATGGTGTTCCAGACGTACGCGCTGTACCCTCACCTCACCGTGCGGCGCAACATCGCCTTCGGGCTCGAGGTGCGGCGCGTCCCGGCCGCCGAGATCGCCCGTCGTGTCCAGCAGGCCGCGGATCGGCTGGGGCTCGGCCCACTGCTCGACCGCCGGCCGGGAGAGCTCTCCGGTGGCGAGCGCCAGCGCGTGGCGCTGGGTCGCGCCCTGGTGCGCGAGCCGCAGGTCTTCCTGTTCGACGAGCCGCTCTCCCACCTGGAGCCCACGCTGCGCGGCGAGCTGCGCGGCGAGCTGCTCGAGCTGCACCGCGCCCTCCGTGCGACCGTTGTGTACGTGACCCACGATCAGATCGAGGCCATGGCCATGGGCCAGCGGATCGCGGTCCTCGAGGCGGGGCGGCTCCGCCAGTTGGGCACGCCCGCCGAGCTGTACGGGCGGCCCGCCGACGTCTTCGTCGCCCGCTTCATCGGGAGTCCGGGGATGAACATCCTCACCGGCAGGGGAAGAGGGACCGGCGACGACGGTGGTGTGGTGGACTGCGGCACGTGGTCCGTTCCCGTGCCCCTCGAGCGCTACGAAGGCGAGATCTACCTCGGCGTGCGGCCCGAGCATGTGAGCCTGGTCGCCCCCGATCAGGGCGTCGGCGCAGCCGAGGTGCGCGGCGTGGAGCCGCTCGGTCCGGACACGCTCATCCGACTGGACGCGGGCGGTCAGCCGCTCGTCGCGCGCGTCCACGGCATCCCGGACCTACGTCCCGGCGACCCGGTGGGTGTGAAGCTCGACCGCCGGCAGCTGCACCTGTTCGACGCGGCGGGAGCGCGGCTGCCGTGAGCCGCGTGCTGGCTTGCCGTCTCGTGTGGTGGCTCGCGTGCTGGCTCGTGTGCTGGGGCTGCGGCGCCGCGCCGGACCCGGGCGTCGAGCTGCTCCACCGGGCCGACGACGGCGCCGCGCAGCTCGAGGACCAGCTGCTCACGCCCTATCGCGCCCGGCACCCAGGGCTGCGGGTGGTGCAGCACAACGCCGCGCTCTCCCAGGCTGAGTATCGCCGGCTGCTGCTCACGGCGTCGGCGGGCGATGCCCTCCCCGATGTGTTCCAACTCGACGACGTCGACGTCCCCGCGCTCGCGGACCGGGGAGGAGCCCTCGATCTCGCACCTTACCTCTCCCGCGTCGGCGTCGACCTCGGCCGCTACAACCCGGAGGTCCTCGCGATTTTCCGTCGCGGCGCAGCCCTGCCCGGCCTCCCCCGAGGCTATACGCCGCTGATGGTCGTGTACAATCGGGACCTGCTGGACCGCGCGGCGATCGCGTATCCGACTGACGACTGGACGTGGGATGATTTCCTGCGGACGGCGCAGCTGCTCACACGCGACCGCGATGGCGACGGGCGGATCGACCAATGGGGGGCCGCCTTCGACCGGCGGCCCTCGTTCTGGCTGCCGTGGATCTGGGCGGGGGGCGGCGACGTGTTGTGTCCCGACGGCCGACGCGCCTCGGGGTGCTTGGACGCGCCCGCCACCGTCGCGGCGATCCGCTGGTACGGGGGTTGGGTGAGGCGCTGGGGCGTGGCGCCGCGCCCTCATGACCCGGGCGACGCGGGCGTTGAGATCGCCCGGCTGTTCGACGCCGGCCGCGTGGCGTTCATGACCGTGGGCCACGACGCGGTTCGCGATCTCCGGGCGGCAGTCGGGGCGGGCCGGCTGCGGGTGGGATTCGCGCCCATCCCGCATCGCGCCGGGGTGCCGCCCGCCACCGTGCTCTACGCTTCGGGATATGCGGTGCCGGCGCGGGCGCTTCGGCGTAAGGCTGCGGTCGAGCTGGCGGCCGATCTCACAGACTCGCTGGCCGACGCGGCGCGCGGCGATGCGGGGATCGAGCTGCCGGCCGTGGCCGCGGCCGCGCAGGGGGTGGCAGCGGCCGACACGCTCGGATGGGAGGCCGCGTTCCTGCGCGCCGCCGCGCACGGCCGGCCGGGGTGGGGAGCGCGCGTCGCCCAGTGGCGTGAGGTGGAGGCCGAGCTCGCCGACCTGATGGTCCGCGTCACCGTGGGCGGCGCCGATCCCGCGCGGGCGGCGCGCGCAACGGCACGCGAGCTCGATCGGCTGCTGGGGACTACACGATGATCGGGCTCGCGCGGTGGCGCGCTGGGGCGCTCGTCGCGATGGCCGCAGGCGCCGTCCTCCCGCTCGTCCTCGCCCAGCGCGAGCGCGGACGCTACGAGCGCGCCCTCGCGGCGCGTGACGCCGCTGCCGCCGCCGCGTACCTCGCGATCGTGACCCCCCCACCGCCCGCCCGAGGCGGCGCCGGCTACGACCTGCCGCAGCTGCTCATCCGGGCCCGGGCGCTCGAGGAGCTGCCGGGGTTCTCGGGACGGTTCGAGATCTATCACGCCACTGCGCCGCTGGTGCGCGCGACCGCCCCTCCCCTGGCCGCGGCGACGCTGCAGCGACTACGTCGGGAGGTCGCTGTCCGCTGGACCGGCGACGCGGCGCTCGCGCCCCTGCTCGATCGCGACGGGTGGTACGTTGTGGGTGCGGTCGCCGCCCGGCCCGCCGGGGGAACGTGGCCGGTCTCACCCTGGTCGCTTGGCGCGCTGCTGCTCCTGCTGGTCGCGGGGGCGCAAAGCGTCGGGGCGATCGGCGGGCCGCGCCAAGCCTGGCGCCAGAGCTTCGGGCCATACGGCGTCGTGGCCGCGCTGTTCGGCGTGGCGGTATTCGCTGACGTGCGGGGCGCGGCAGGCGACGCGACGGATCGCTGGCTGTACGACACGCGGCTCCTGATGCAGGAAGCCGCGGCGCGGATCCCGGAGGTCCGCAGTGCGCCCGCAGGCCTCACGACGCTTGTCCGGGGGGCCGAGATCGTGCCGGGGGACTCGGGGCCTGCGGCGGCGTGGCGCCGGGCGGCCGCCGGTGTTCCGAGAGCGGCAGTGGCTGTGCGTCTCGCACCGGGGCGCTGGGTCGAGCTGCGGGCGCGGCCCGGAGAGGCCGGCACCGCCGGCTGGCTACCGGTCATGCTCAGTCTCGCGGCCCTTGGGCCCCTGGGCGCGCTATTCGCCGCGTGGAGCACCGCGAGCGCGCCCCGGCTGCGGCGCGAAACGGTGGCCGCCTGGGCCTTCCTGGCGCCCTCGGCGCTTCACC
>QHTS01000346.1 GCA_003220905.1 Gemmatimonadota bacterium
GCTCGCGTCCGGCATTCGTCGGGTAGTCTTTGCCGTACTTGTTCTTGTGGGGCATCCAGCGGAAGCCGCGCGCGTCGAGCTGCAGCTCGATCCCCGAAGTGCCGGCCGTCGTGACGCTCACCGTACGCTCGACTTGCGGGCTGCGCTCGTGCCAGGCGTGCAGCACCCACGCGCCCGGCGGCACGGCGGCGACTTCGAAGCTGCCGTCCGCCGCGGCTTGGGTGAAGTGGCTGCCCGCCATGACCTGCACGAACGCCACCATCCGGGGATGGATGTTGCAGAAGACGCGCACCAAGCCAGGATTCGTGAACGTCCAGGTCCTGGCCTCCCCGCGGCCGTACTGCCCGACGTCGAAGGGATTGGACCCGGAGGTCGAGAACACGTTGTGGTCGAAGGGATCGTGATTCTGGAAGCGGACCGTCGAGCCGGCGGGGACGACCACGACGCGGGGCACGAACTCCTTATCGTTGATCGCGAGGTCGACGGTCACCGGGCGCGCGGCGCCGTCAGCGGCGCCGCCATCGAGGTACACGACCGCGGCGCCCAGGTCGGGAGACGATTTTCCACCCTTCTCGAGCAGCGTCACCCGGCCCGCGACCCGCCCCTGGGCGATCCCGAGCTGCACCGCCGTGATACAAGCCACGCTCACTTGCAGTGCGATACATCGCATGGCCTGTTCCCGGTTGCGCTCGAGGCGTTGCAGCTTACTGTAGTCCTACCGAAACCGCCAGGAGCCCGAGATGCGGGCCACGCTGCTCGTCTCGCTCGCCGTCACCCTTCCGCTCGCGGCGCAGACGCCGCCCTCCCCACCCGTGCCCCTGCCCCCGCCCGCGCCCGCGCCCGCGCCGGCCGTGAAGCGCACCCTCGAGCTCACGGGTCTCGTGCTCGTGAACGGCTTCTTCACGAACGCGCGTGTGAACAACAGCGACGTGCCGCAGTTCGCCGACTCGCTCGCGCCCGCGAGCGCGGTCGGCGGCACCATCCGCCAGACACGGCTCGGCCTCCTCGTGACCGAGCCCGACGTGTTGCGCGGCAGCTTCTCAGGCGAGGTGGATCTCGACTTCTTCGGCGGCCAGCAGCCGTCCTCCGGCGGCCGCACCTTCCCGCTCGTCCGGCTGCGTCGGGCCGTCGGCATCGTCTCCTGGGCACACGCCCAGCTCCTGTTCGGCCAGGAGTCGCCGCTCGTTGCGGAGCGGAGCCCACGCTCCCTCGCCTCCGTGGGCTTTCCCGATTTTGCCGCCGCGGGCAACCTGTGGCTGTGGCTACCGCAGTTCCGCGTCACGCTGGAGCAGGGATACAGCCTGCGGCTCGCCGAGCAGGTGGCCGTGCTGGCTCCGACGTCCGGCACGGCGCAGGGGCTCTTCAACACCCAGCCCGACTCGGCCGAGCGGAGCCGTCGCCCCTACCTGCAGGCGCGGGTGCGGCTCGCGTGGGGCCCGACCGACGATCCGAACGAGATCGCCATCGGCGGCCACCTGGGCTGGCTCGCCTCCGCGGACACCCTGTTCCAGTCGCGCGCCGTCACGGCGGACGCGCGATTCCAGGTCGGCTCGGTCGAGCTCCTGGCGGAGGCGTTCAGCGGGAAGGCGCTGGCGGGATTGGGCGGCGGCGGGATCGGCCAGAGCTTGGGGCCCACCGGCCAGGAGGTCCGTACCACCGGCGGCTGGGGTCAGCTCAACGTCCGGCCCAGGCGGGAGGTGGTCGTCGGCGCCGGCTGCGGCATCGACGATCCCGATGACGGCGATCTGTCGGACGCGCTCGGCAACCCGCAGGGCCGGCTCAAGAACCTCGTGTGCGCAGGACACGTGGAGGTCCGCCCCCGCGGGCCGTTGGTGTTCGGGGTCGAGTTCCGGCGGTTCGAGACCACGTACCCGAGCGGCAAGTTCACGGCGAATCACTTCAATCTTGCCGCCGGGTACCGGTTCTAGGCTCTCAAAGGCTCTTCAAGAGCTGCACCAGATCCGCCTGCTGCTGCGCTGTCAGCCCCAGCCGCAAGGTCGTGTTGTAGTGGGCCACCACGTCGGTAAGGGTCGCGGCGCTGCCGTTGTGGAAGTACGGTGGGTGCTGCCACGCACCGCGCAGCGGCGTCGTGCGGTAACGCCCCGTCGTGCCCCGTCCCGCGAGCACGGGGTCCGATCCGGTCTCCGCGGGCGTGTGGAGCAGCGGCGCATCGGTGTAGGTCGGCGGGATGTGACAGCTCGCGCAACGCCCGGCCTGGTTGAACACCACCTTGCCCCGCTCGGCAGCGGCCGGGTCGAAGCTGCCGGGAGGCGGCGCCGGCGGGTCAAGCGTGAACTGGTACCTCCGCAACACGGGCAGCTGTGGCGTCACGAGATCCGGCTGCGCCACGATGTTGATCCCCAGGCGCGGGTCGCTGAAGGAGCCTTGCCCGTGCATCTGGGTGACGGCCACGTAGCTGTTCCAGTAGGAGATGGGGCCCTCGCCCGTGTAGGTCTCGAGCGCGACGTCGCGGAGTCCGTACGCCGGCGGGAGGAGCACTGCGCCGTTCTTGCCGTCGTGATTGAAGTACGCGTCGTAGCGGCCCGGTCCCCACGATTGGAACACGGCTTTCGTCGCGGCGTCGAGGACGGGCGAAAGCGCTACGATGGCACCGACGTTCAGGTCGCGGTTCGGCCAGCCGTCGAGCCGCCGGCCGACGCCCGGTGCCACCGCGTTGTCCACGGTCGAGTGGCAAAGCGCGCAAGTGATCCCGAGCTGTGCGATCCGTCCTCCGGCCGTGACCTTCGCCTTCACGCCGACGACGGCGTCGCGTCGCAGCAGCTCGACGGTGGTGGCAGGGCTCGTGAGGTCGGCTCCCGCGA